>CAMJXZ010000264.1 GCA_946409855.1 uncultured Clostridia bacterium
CGTCATGCTGCGGATGATGGCTTCCGGCTTCTTCATCACGTCGTCGCTGATTTCGACGTCCTTGAGCTTGGAGCCGATGCCCGGCAGCATCCCCAGCACACTCTGGATGCCGCCCATCTTCTTCATCTGCTGCATCTGCTCCAGATAATCTTCCAGGTCCAGGTCGGTGGGCGCCTTCTGTTTGGCCTTTTCGTTTTTCTGGGCGGTTTTGATCTCGTAGGCTTCGGTGGCCTTCTCGATCAGGGTCATCATGTCGCCCATGCCCAGGATGCGGGAGGCCATCCGGTCCGGATGGAAAGGCTCCAGGTCGGACAGCTTTTAGCCCACGCCGGCGAACTTGATGGGCTTGCCGGTCACCGCCCTTACGGACAGCGCGGCGCCGCCGCGGGCGTCGCCGTCCAGCTTGGTCACGATCACGCCGTCGATGTTCAGAAGGTCGTTAAAGGACTTGGCCACGTTGACCGCGTCCTGGCCCGTCATGGCGTCCACCACCAGCAGGATTTCCTGGGGGTGCACCGCTTCCTTCATGCGGCGCAGCTCTTCCATCAGTTCCTCGTCCACATGCAGACGGCCGGCGGTGTCGATGATCAGCACGTCCTGACCGTAATAGCGGGCGTACTCGACGGCTTCTTTGGCCGTCTTCACCGGGTCCTGCGTGCCCTTTTCAAACACCGGGACGCCGACCTGCCTGCCCACGATCTGCAGCTGGGAGATGGCGGCGGGGCGGTAAATGTCGCAAGCGGCCAGAAGCGGCTTTTTGTTCTGCTTGAGCAGGTTCAGGGCCAGCTTGCCGGCCATGGTGGTCTTGCCGGCGCCCTGCAGGCCGCAGAGCATGTAGATCGTCGGCACGCTGGGCGACCAGGTCAGCTTGGCCACGGAGCCGCCCATCAGCTTCGTCAGCTCCTCGTTGACGATCTTGATGAACTGCTGCCCGGGGTTCAGGGTGGAGATCACCTTTTCGCCGATGGACCGTTCGGTCACCTGCTTGATGAAATCCTTGACCACCGTGTAGTTGACGTCCGCTTCCAGCAGCGCCATCCGGACATCCCGCATGGCGTCCTTGATGTTCTGCTCGCTGATCTTGCCCTTGCCGGTCAGCTTTTTGAAAGCGCCCTGCAGTTTTTCAGAAAGGCCCTCAAATGCCATTTTGATCCTCCTCGCCCAGAAGCTTTTCCAGCGCCGCCAGGATCTTTTCCCTGGCTTCCCCCGTCTGCCCGTCCCCGGGCAGCGCGAGGATCATCGTCTCCAGCTTTCTGAGCCTTTTCTGTCTGCGTTCCGCCGCCTGCAAAAGATGCAGCTTGCTTTCCGTCTGGGACAGAAACTGCATCGCCCGGTTCAGCGTGTCGTAAACGCTCTGGCGGCTGACGTGATACTGCTGTGCGATCTCTGTCAGCGATAAATCCTCGTCGCAGTACAGCCGCAGCATTTCAGACTGGGTCTCGGTCAGCAGCGCCCCGTAATAGCCGTTCAGCAGGGAAGCTTCCACCTTCCGTTCCATCAGATCCCGCATCAGACGCCTCCGCCTGTCGGGGCCGTTTGCCCCAACGGGTAACATCATACGCCATTGCCGCCCCTTTGTCAAGTACTTTTCCTTGACAGGATGAAATTTTCACAGCCAATGTTTTTCCGGTGCTTTTTGGATGATAATTGTTGAAATTATCAGCGTTTACATTGTGTCAGAAACAAAGCGCCTCTTGATTTTCCGTAATGTTTCTGTTACAATTTTACCGGAATGAAAAAGAGTTTTACATCCCTGTGCCGGTCTGATCCCCGATGGAATCCTCCCTTTTCGGACCGGCATACCTGAAAGCCTGATGATTCTTTTCATAATTTTTCAACATCAAAAAAGGAGGTACCTATGGAACAGGAAATGCTGCTCAGGACGATCGCGAATATTCTGGACGAGAAAAAAGCCATCGACATCCGCGCCTTCAAGGTAGGCCATCTGACCGTCATTACCGATTACATGCTGCTGGCCAGCGGCCGGAACATCCTGCAGGCCAAAGCCCTGGCGGAAGACGTCGAAGACAAGATGGCCGAACTGGGCGTTTCCCTGCGCACCCGCGAAGGCACCCGGGAAGGCCGCTGGATCGTGATGGACTACGGCACCGTCCTCGTCCACATCTTCCATCCGGAAGCCAGGGAATACTATCACCTGGAAAAGCTCTGGTCGGACGGTTCCAATGAAATAGACCTTGGTCTGGACGCTTCCGCTGAGGATTGATCATGAACATCCAGATTTACTATACAAAAAGGAATTTCGACGTCCAGAAGGCGGAGCGCTTCTTCAAAGAGCGGCGGATCCCCTTTCAGCTGGTCGACATGCAGAAGACCCCGCCCGGCCGGCGGGAGCTCCAGCTGTTCGCCCAGCAGGCGGGCGGCGTCAAAAACCTTCTGAACCAGGAAGATACCAAAGTCCGTTCTCATCCCTGCATGTATACGCCCGATCAGGAACGGATTTTCGAATACATCACGCAGCAGCCTTCCCTGATGATATCCCCGATCGTCCGCAACGGCCGGCAGATCACCCTGGGAAACGGCGAAAGCGTGTGGAAACAGTGGGCCGAACAGGATCATTAATCCCTTTTCCTTCCTGCAAGGCCGGATTTTTTCGGAGGAACAGCCATGTCCGAACCCAGTCTGGGCCGAATCAACCAGAAATCGCAGACCTTCACCTGCCCCTCCTGCGGCGGCCGGATGATTTTTGACCCGGAATCCCAGCAGCTCAAATGCCCTTACTGCGACCGGCTCAAGCCCTTCCATGTCGAAAAGCGGACGCCGAACGAATACGACATCCGCTACGCCCCGCCCGTGTCGGACAGCGCCTGGGGCGACGAGACCCATACCGTGCGCTGCAACGGCTGCGGCGCGGAAATCATCCTGACCGGCGAGACCACGGCGGATATGTGCCCTTTCTGCGGCGCGCCCCACGTGCTGGCGGACCAGAGCAAATCCGGCATCGCGCCGGAAAGCTTGATCTCCTTCCGGATCACGAAACATACCGCGGTCCAGGCTTTCCGCAAGTGGCTGAGCAAAAAGCTGTTCGCCCCTTCCAAGGCGAAAAAGATGGCCGCCCTGGGCCAGATCACCGGCCTGTACCTGCCCCACTGGACCTATGACGCCCGCAGCACTTCCCACTATACCGGCCGGGCCGGCCATTACTATTACGTCACCGTGGAGCGCGTCGTCACCGGGCCGGACGGCAAAAAGCACACCGAGAAGGTGCAGGAGCAGCGGATCCGCTGGGAGCCCGCCTCCGGCGTGGTCTCCAATTCCTTTGACGATATCCTGGTGGTCGGCAGCGAACGGCTGGCCCCCAGAATGCTCAGCAGCGTGCAGCCCTATCATCTGTCGGAGCTGGTGCAGTACGCCCCGGAATTCATCAGCGGCTTCTGCTGTGAAAAGCCGGCCATCGACGTAATGAAGGGCTGGGAAAAGGCACAGAAGACCATCGACGCGGAGATGGCCCGTCTGGCGGAGCGGGACATCCTGCGGCACGCCGACGTGGCGGAGGTCAACCATATCAGCACCGAAAATGAGGACGTCCGCTACAAGCTGCTGCTGCTGCCCATGTACCTGAGCTCCTTCAAATACAAGGACAGCGTCTATCAGGTCCTGGTCAACGGGCAGACGGGCAAGACCAACGGCCAGTCCCCGGTCAGCCCCTGGCGCGTGCTGGTGGCGGTGCTGATCGGGCTGCTGATCCTGGGCGGGCTCTATTACCTGTTCATGTCCGAAAACCTGACGGAAACGGAGCTGTACGACCTCAACCAGTACCTGGAGGTCAGCGGAGTCCTGCATTTCCTGCGGGCCTGACCGGATACAGACTCCGGTACGTTTTATACGCTCCGGCATCGTTGTTCATTCAACTTGTGGTTGAAAACGATTGACAAAAACCGGTTTGATTGCTACAATCTTCCCGGAATCCGGTGAACGAAAACCGGAGGCCGCAATGTTCCGCAGGGGAGGGGTGCGCGCTTGGCTGTCAAGAAAGGGATCAAACCGGTCATTGAGAACCGAAAGGCGCGCCACGATTATTTCATCGAGGAATCCTACGAATGCGGGATCGAGCTGAAGGGGACGGAGGTCAAGTCCCTGCGCCAGGGCAAGGGCAACCTGAAGGAAAGCTTCGCCCATGTGAAAAACAGCGAAGTGCTGGTGGAGGGCATGCACATCAGTCCCTATGAGCAGGGCAGCTACTTTAACACCGATCCCCTGCGGCCCAAGCGCCTGCTGCTCCACAAGAGCGAGATCCGCAAGCTCGCCGGCCTGGTGCAGCGCCAGGGGTACACCCTGATCCCGCTTTCGGTGTACTTAAAGGACGGCCGGATGAAGATGTCCCTGGGCGTCTGCGTGGGCAAGCACCTGCACGACAAGCGGGACGCCATGGCCAAGCGGGATGTGGAACGGGACATCCACCGCGCCATGCGGGAACAGAACCGGTAACCAGTGCTACTTCCTTCCGTTCAGCAATTTTTAGTCTGCCGGGTTTTTAAAACAGAATCCGGTATGTTATGGGGGTGTAAAGGTTTCGACGGGGATTGTCGGGAGTATGGTAAGCGAGCCGCGGCCCCTGACCGCGTTAAAACGGGGAACTTAAAATCAACTGACAACGATAATCTCGTTTACGCGGCGGCTTAACGCTGCGCGTCGCCCTCAAGCGCCTGCTGCTTGAGCAAGCGGCGTCATCGAAGCAGGGAACGGGTCTGCGTAAGCTTTGCCGCAGACCGGCATGATGAATCTACTGAATCCGTAAGCCTGCGTCGGGGCGTGCGGAGGAGGGAATGTCAAAACCGCCGCTGCGCTCGGAGA
>CAMJXZ010000265.1 GCA_946409855.1 uncultured Clostridia bacterium
CCGGTGAACCTCTGAAGAACATATCCATCCCGGACAGCGTGACGGCGCTCGGGGACAGCGCCTTCTTTAACTGTTTCGCCCTGACCGCCGTGACGTTCCCGGACGGCGTGACGGAGATCGCGGAAAATCCGTTCGTCAGGCGCGGTTGGCCGGCGCAGGTCTGTTTTTCTCCCGGCAACCCGGCGCTGGAAACCCTCCGCGACGCGCTGTCCGGCAAAAAGGACAAAAGCCCCATCTGGTATCCGATGATGAAGAAAGACGCGCCATGCCCGGTTCCGCAGGGATTGGTCCGCATCGGGGCGTACGCGTTCTATGGCTGCAAAAGCCTGAAGAACATATCGATCCCGGAAAGCGTTAAGGAGATCGGGGAGAAAGCCTTATTTAACTGTGTCTGCCTGACCGCGGCGACGATCCCGGAAAGCGTTAAGGAGATCGGGGAGAAAGCCTTTTCCGGCTGCTTCCTTCTTGCGGTGACCGGTTCTCCCGGAAGCTTCGCCGAGCGGTACTGCGGGGAGAACGGAATTGATTTTGTATATGATGCAATCGGTGAATGACGGAATACGGCATTTGACCGCCGTTTCCGGTAACGGCAATAAAAGCGCCCCGCGGGGCGCTTTTTGGATGAATGGGGACGGCCCGGGGCGGGACGGGAAAGGGGAATGGTGTTTCCTCTTTTGATTCCGGCTGGGAGCGGGGGAAAACGCGGGAACATGATGCCCGCGGTCCGGCAGGCATCCGCAGGGAGAACGGGCAGCGGCAGATGGGATGAACAATCAACGCAGATGGTTCTCAAAGCCGGCAGATAGTCGAGGCCGGTCCCTCCGTTCCGCGGCAAGCTTTCATGACGCGGGATACCGCCCCCTGCGGCGCCGCGGACGCTTCGGAATGCGCCGGCGGGGCAGTATCCGCGATCGCTTTCCCATGCGCCTGAAAACCCGGCTCACGCCCGCGGAAACGACGCTGGGTTATCGCTCATCGCGTATTGATTGCGGGTTTTCTCACAATGATGTTTCCAAAGGGATTTGAGAAGAAGATGTCAAAGGAGCGGGACCTCATCCGTCAGTGCTGCGCACTGCCACCTTCCCCAAAGGGGAAGGCTTTTTAATTGGTTTTTTCCTTTTGAGGAGGTGTCACCCGCCAGGGTGACGGATGAGATCAGCCTTCCCCTCTGGGGAAGGTGTCACCCGTCAGGGTGACGGATGAGGTTGGCGCCCCGATTCTTTGACATCTTCTCATCATCCATTTGGTCACATCATGGCATCCGCATCAAAACGCAAGAAGCGAACGCCCCGGGCTTCCGCAGTTCCTTGAATACAAAAAAGGCTGCGCCTTGCAAAAATAGAAGCGCACGGGCAGCCGAGGTTGTGGAGGAAAAAGCGGGGGAGTACCGAACCGGTCAGCTGTTCAGTCAATCCTGGGGATCCGGGTAAATGAAGGAAAGCCGTTCTCCCGGCAGTATTGTTCGGCGTAGCTGCCCCGGGGGACGGTGAGGGTGAGGTTGGGGCTAAACGCTCCGAACGCTTCATCCGAAATGGTGAACGCGTCGTCCCCGATGCTCGTCACGCTGCGCGGGATCGCGACATCGGTCAGGCTGCAGCAGTCAAAGAACGCATATTTCCCGATGGCCGTCACGCTGCGCGGGATCGTGACATCGGTCAGGCGGTTGCAGCAATAGAACGCCCCGTCCCCGATACTTGTCACGCTGTCCGGGATGGTCACGCCGGTCAGGCTGTCGCAGCCATAGAATGTATCAAACCAGATGGCCGTCACCCTGCGCGGGATCGTTACGCGGATCAGACTGACGCAGTCTGAGAACGCGCCTGCCCCGATGGCCGTCACGCTGTCCGGGATGGTCACGCCGGTCAGGCTGCCGCAGTGAAGGAATGCGTAATCCCCGATGGCCGTCACGCTGTCCGGGATCGTGACATCGGTCAGGCTGCCGCAGGAAGAGAACGCGGAATCCCCGATCCCCGTCACCTTTTTCCCGTCCAGTTCGGAGGGAATGGCCAGTTCGGAAGCGTGACCGGTATATCCGGCAATCGTCACCGTGCCGTCGTCGTTCAGGGAATACGCATACTCCCCGCCGGGTTCGGCCGCGGCCCGAAAGACGGTCACGGGGAGACCGCTTCCAGGTATTCCGCCAGGATGTATCCGTACTGGTCCTGGTACAGGCACCAGATGAAGCCGTTTTCCTGTCCCTTTTCCGGGAAGGCGAGGACCAGGGCGCCCAGGGGCACCTTGGCCAGGCGGGCGGAGCCGGTGGAGCGCTGTTCCCGCAGGGAGACGAATTCCTTGCAGTTGACCACCCGCATGTTCGGCTTCTGCTCCCGGTAGACGACGATGCCGTCATACTGGAAAACTTCCTCAAAGGGTGCCACGTCGCTGGCCTGGACCGGCTCCAGGATCAGGGCGGTGGTGACCTTGCCTTCCTCTTCCCAGGATTCGGTGTAAACGCCGTAGACGCATTCCACGCTGTAATCGCCGCCGGCGTGGGCGGGATTGTCCGTGGCGGTGAACTTGAGCGTCAGCCAGTCCACGCCGTTTTCGATGTAGCGGAAGGCCCAGGTGCCCTGGTAGGAATATTTGTACTGGCCCCCGACGGTGACCTTCAGGGCCATGGTGCCGTTCTGATCGAAGGTCATTTCCAGGGTCGTCTGCTGGAATTCCTGATCCGTCCACTCGATGCTGTCGGAAACGGACCACTGGCCGGGCAGCCGGTCCAGCGTCTCCCTGTCATCGGCCAGGGCGCTTACGGGAACGGCCAGGGCCAGGACCAGAAGAAGAACCAGGACGCGGGCGCTGAACGAACCTCTGTTTGTCATAGCGGATCCCTCCTACAAAATATATGGTGTCGGCGGAGCGGACTGCGCCGGCATGGAACCGGCCGGCAGTCTGGGGAATCAAGACATCATTTTTTTAATAAAATTCACAGCACGGAATGATTATATCACAGATCATCCGGAAATGCCAGAAGAAAAACGTAAATCCTTCAGGGCAAATCGATAATCGTAAATCCTTGCAGCGGCGGCACCCGGGACGGTCCCGGGGGCGGATCGTGCTTCAAGACGGACAACCATATCCGCACACTCGGCTTTCAGCCAATAACGGCCGGATGAATTCAAGCCGGATTCCCTCGCAGCGGCGGTACCCGGGCCGCCACCGGGAACGGAGCATGTTTTAGGACGGACGTCCATACCCACGCCAACGCCGTCTTCTTATTTCCGGCAATATATTTACCTGCTTCATGGCGGCCCGGGTGCCGCCGCTGCAGCGCTGCCGTGCTGTCCTTCACTGCCCGGCGATACGTCCGCCAAACCCCGGTTATCAGCCAATGAGTAATGAAATCACAGAAAGCAATGATCCCGGGAAATCCTTTCTGCTGGGGACAGACGGGAAAACTGTCCCGTCCCGGTCAGTATCCCTTTTCCGGATCCACCTGCCGCAGGAGGGGGCGGCCGTGGCAGTAGTTATCAAAGTCCTCCAGGAAGAGCTCCACGATGCGGCGGCGGGTGTAGGGGAGGGTCATGTTGCCCGCCACGTGGGTGGTGATGAGGAGGTTCGGGCAGTCCCACATGGGGTCTTCCGGGGGGATGGGCTCTTCCTCAAAGACGTCCAGCGCGGCGGAGAGCCGCCCGGCGCGGAGCTCCCGGGCAAGGGCGCTCTGGTCGACGACGGAGCCCCGGCCCACGTTGACGACCAGCGCCCCGTCGGGCAGAAGGGACAGGCGGCGGGCGTCCAGCATATGGAAGGTCTCCTTCGTGCCGGGCAGGGAGATGACCAGGATATCGGTGCGGGGGAGGACGTCGTCCAGCTGTTCCCGCGGGAAGGTTTCGTCGAACAGGCCGCCGGGGTTCTTCCCGCCGCGGCTGACGCCGGTGACGGCGCCGGGCGCAAAGGCGCGGAAGCGGACGGCGGTCTCCCGGCCGATGTCGCCGGTGCCCAGGAAGGTGACGCGGCTGCCCAGGATGGAGCGCACCGGCAGGTCCCGCTGCCAGCGGCGCTGACGGACGATCTCGTCATACTCCGGCTGGCGGCGCAGCATCTCCAGCGTGACCATGACGGTATGCTCCGCGATGGTGACGCCGTAGGCGCCGGAGGAATTGGTCAGCACCGCGTCCGGGGACAGGAAGCCGGCCTCCCGGATCTGGTCGACCCCGGCGAAGGGGGTGCACAGCCACAGGAGATCCGGCGCGGTCCTCGCCGCCAGGACCGAATGGCCGAAGACGACCTCCGCGTCCCGGAAGGCGGGGAGGGCTTCCTCCTCGTTTTTGAAAAAGGATACGGAAAAGCCGCTCTTCCGGGCGGCGTCCAGGATCTGTCCGCGCTGGGCGTCGGAAAGCGCGGAGACGGTCACGACCAGGTTTCTGGACATCAGGATGCTCCTTTCATGAGGGGGATGGAAGGGTGATCGGGGAGTCGGATGGGTCGGCTGATGCGGAAAAAAGTATAAGCCTTGTATTTTGAAGAAAAATATTCCAATTGAAACGGAAGAAAGAATGCCGGAATGTTCGGGTGATCAGCGTGGGACAAAGTCGGGGAAAGGGGGAAATAGTGTGGTGTCAACCTCATCCGTCACGCCTTCGGCGCGACACCTTCCCCAAAGGGGAAGGCTTTTGGCCTGCCGGCCCGTTGCTCGGTAAGAACAGGCTGCCGGCCTGTAGAACGGGCGCTGCAGACCCCCATGGGGAAGGCTTACGCCGGAGCTGCTTTGCTGTCATATCGCCTGGGGGAGGGAAGCTCCCAAAAGCCTTCCCCTATGGGGAAGGTGGCCCGGAGGGCCGGATGAGGTTCCCTCTTTAGGGCTGT
>CAMJXZ010000266.1 GCA_946409855.1 uncultured Clostridia bacterium
GCCGGCCTGTTCAGCGGCGCTGTTTACGGCGCTGCGCAGGGCGCGGGCGGAGAAGGTGGCGCCGGAAACGCCGTCCACACCGGAACCGTTGGCGGCGATCATGTCGGGGATCATGATGTCAAAAGCGACGTCGCCGACATGACCAGTCTCGGTGGACGATTCTACCTTAATGTCGGTCAGCGCTTCCTCAGAGAAGGTGACGGCAAAGGTGGACAGACCGTTGTAGCCTTCGGCGGAGGCGGTGTAAGTGCCGGGCGTGAAAGTCAGCGCAGCGTCGCTGCCGACGGCTTCCCCGCGGGCGGCGGCCAGCGCCTTGGTGGCGGCTTCCTTGACGCCGCTGGAGGTCATCGTCGCGCCGGCGATGGTGTCAATTTCAGCGTCGGACCGGCCGATCAGGGCCTGTTCGAAAGCGGGGTAGTTCGGCACGCCGAAGGGCTGTTCGCCGGCCCCCTGGATTGCCGCGGCGATGATGGCGCTGTCGTCTACAGACAGCGTGACGGTGACGCTGTCCGGGCCGGCATAGCCGGTGCCGGAAGCGGTGTAAGTGCCGGGCGTAAAGGCGCCTTCGGCATGGATCGCTGCCGTGCAGGAAAGAATCATGCACAGGCAAAGTAACAGAGCGATGCTTTTCTTCATAAGCGCTCCTCCTTTATGAATTGGGATTGTAAGAAACAGACTACAATCCAATAACTGGATTATAACAGAAAAACAGTAAAAATACAATCGTTTAAGGATAAATAAACTTGCTGATCAGAATGCCTGAAAATAGATTTTTCTGACGCAAAAAAAGGTTGACGAAATATTTCTTTCTTGTTAATATACCTGTATTCCGTGCAGATGGGTTCTGCAGTGGAAGATTGTTTTTTATTCTCAACTCTGATGAATGACAATGAGAGGAGCTGCGCTATGAAGCATGTTTTCGGCCGCCTGTTATTGATACTGATGATCGCGTTGATGATCACCGTTTTCTGCGCCCCCGTTCAGGCCGGCGAGTCCGGCGACCTGCTGGCCCGCATCCGGCAGAAAGGATATATCGTGATCGCCACGGAAGGGGACTGGGCGCCCTGGACCTATCACGACGAGACCAATGAACTGGTCGGTCTGGATGTGGAGCTTGGCAAAGCCATCGCCGCGTATATCGGCGTGGAAGCCCGCTTTGCCGAAACCAACTGGGACGCGATTCTGGCCGGCGTTGATTCCGGACGGTTCGACATCGCCTGCAACGGCGTCAGCGTGACGGAGGACAGAATGGAGAAATATTATTTCTCTACTCCGTATATTTATGCGCCTACGGTGCTGGTGGTGCGGGGCGATAATGAGAGCATTCAGTCCTTCAGCGACCTGAAAGGCAAAAAGACCGCCAATACCGTTTCCAGCATTTATGCCGCGATCGCCGAAGAAAACGGAGCGACCGTGCTGGGTGTGGATAAACTGGAGGATACCATTGAACTGGTGATGCACGGCCGGGCGGACGCCACGCTGAATTCCCGTGTCTCCATCAATGACTACCTGCTGGAGCATCCGGACGCGAACCTCAAGATCGTGGCGGAGCTTGCCGGTGATATCGTGGCGGTTCCGGTGCGCAGGGATGACGATGCCCTGACGCTGATGGAAGCGATCAACGAGGCGCTGGAAGCCATGCGTCAGGACGGCAGTCTGGCGGAGCTTTCGGCCCGTTACTTTAACGGCCTTGATCTGACCAAGCCCGAAGAATAACCCCGATCCCAACCGAAGCAAAAAGGCAGGCGATCTGATCCGTCTGCCTTTTTGCGCGGATTTAGCGCCTGCTTTGAACATTCATTGACGCGCTGATGAATCCCCGCCGGGGAAGGAAGAATGCATGAACGAGCGACTGCTGAAGATCCTGCTGGACGCCATCCCGCAGCTGATCGAAAAATTTTTTACCATGACCATCCCCCTGACCATTCTGTCCTTCTCGTTCGGTCTGGTCATCGCCGTGCTGGTAGCCATCGCGCAGTACGCGAAGGTAAAGGTATTGCGGGAGTTTTGCAGGGTCTACATCTGGATCATCCGCTGCACACCGCTGATGGTGCAGCTGTATCTGGTCTTTTACGGCCTGCCCAACGTGGGCATTGTGCTGGACGCCTTCCCGACGGCCGTCCTGGTTTTCAGCATCAACGAAGGGGCTTACATGGCGGAATCCATGCGGGGCGCCCTGGAGGCCGTTCCTTCCGGGCAGCTGGAAGCGGGCTACTGCGCCGGGATGCGCTTCCCCGCGATCATGTGGCATGTGATCCTGCCCCAGGCGTTCCGCACCGCTTTCCCCGCGCTGTCCAATTCGCTGATCTCCATGGTCAAAGATACCTCTCTGGCCTCCGTGATCACGGTGACGGAGATGTTCCGCCAGGCGGTGATCATCAATGGACGGGTCTATGAATCCCTGGCGCTGTATACGGAGGTCGCGCTGATCTATCTGGCTTTCTGTTCGCTGCTGACGGTACTGCAGCGGTTCGGCGAAAGAAAGCTGAGCGCTTACGGAGGGGCAAGATGATGCTGCAAATTCGGGACCTGCATAAAACCTTTGACAATCACAGCGGCGAGGTGCTCAAAGGCGTCAGCCTCTCTGTGGATAAAGGGGATGTGACGGCCATCCTCGGTCCGTCCGGCTCAGGCAAAACCACGCTGCTCCGGTGCATCAATTTCCTGGAAACCGCGAACGCAGGCACCATGATTTTTGAAGACAGGAAAATCGATATGACCCGCGCCGGCAAAAGCCTCATTTCCTTCATCCGGAAAAAGACGGCCTTTGTCTTTCAGAATTATAACCTGTTTCTCAATCAGAGCGTTCTGCACAACGTGACCCTGGGCCTGACCAGCGGCCGGAAAATGCACAGGGCGCAGGCGGAAACCATTGCGATGGAAGCGCTGCGCCGCGTCGGCATGGCGGAAAAGGCGCTTGCTTATCCCGGGGCGTTATCGGGCGGCCAGCAGCAGCGCGTCGCCATTGCCCGTGCCATTGCCACCTCGCCCGAAATCATCTATTTTGACGAGCCCACCAGCGCGCTGGACCCGGAACTGATCGGCGAGGTGCTTTCCGTCATGCGGGAAATCGCCCAGGACGGAATGACCATGCTGGTGGTGACCCATGAGATGGAATTTGCCAGGCACGTTTCCAATCATGTGGTATTCATGGAGCAGGGCGTGATCATAGAAAGCGCTGCCTCCGAAGCCTTTTTTGCTTCCCCGAAAACCGATCGGGCGCAGGCTTTTGTCCGGAGCATCATGCATCAGCATCAGATGTAAGGAGCATGGGATGGAACTTAAGTTTCTTACGGATACCCTCGCGAAAGCATACGGAACCGCCTGCGATCAGATCATCATGGGCCTTTCCTGCGTGAGAAAAACGACATTCCGGGTCAATACGCTGAAATCCTCCCCGGACCGGGTCGAAGCAGCGCTTGCGCAGGCCGGCCTGCGTTATGACAGGACAGCGGGGCTTCCTGATGCGTATGAAATGCCCGGCGGGTCGGAGGAAGCGCTCCGGACGCTGTCCGTGTACGATCAGGGGGAAATCTATCTGCAGAGCCTTTCTTCCATGCTGCCGCCGCTGTTCGTGATGCCCCGGGAGGGGGAAGATATCCTGGATATGGCGGCGGCACCCGGGGGAAAAACCAGCCAGCTCTGTCAGATGACCGCGGGCAGGGGAAACATCACCGCCTGTGAGGTCAACCGCATCCGCGCAGAACGGATGCGGTCCAATCTAAAGAAGCTGGGGTGCACCCGGGTGCAGGTGCTGGAGCAGGATGCCCGGAAGCTGGACAGCTTTTTCCGCTTCGACAGGATCCTTCTGGACGCTCCCTGTTCCGGCAGCGGAACGCTTGATCTGAACAGCGAGAGCTCCTGCAGGGCGTTTTCCGAGAAGCTGGTGCATAATTCGTCGAAGCTCCAGCGGGAGCTCTTCCGGAAAGCCGCGCAGATGCTCAAGCCCGGCGGGACGCTGGTCTATTCCACCTGCTCCCTTCTGCCGGAAGAAAACAGCGGGAGCATCGCCGATGCCAAACGGCTCGGTCTGACCCTGCAGCCCATCCCAGAAGCGGAACTGCCGGAAGGGATCCGTCTGCTGGACGGGCAGGTGCCCGGTACCGTGACCGTCTGCCCGGATGAACGGTTCGAAGGATTCTTTATGGCCCGCTTCCTGAAAACAGGGAAATGACGAAAATACGGCAGCATGGAATGAGCCCCGCCGGTTCGGCGGGGCTCATTCCATACGGCAGCATGGAATGAGCCCCGCCGGTTCGGCGGGGCTCATTCCGGTGTTTTTGATTACAGCAGGTGTGCGCAGCTTTTGTCAAAGGAAATCGCGGCTTGGTCGCCCACATTGAACAGGGGTTTGTTGATCGGGCAGTTATCCGTGATTTTGACCAGCGTATCGCCCACCCGGACATGATAATTCTGATAGGAACCCATAAAGCAGCTGAGCTCCACGGTACAGGGGAGATCCCCGTGATCGGCGATCACGATGGCTTCCGGACGAAGGACGATTTCCGCCTCCCTGCCAAAGGGAGGCATGCTGTCCGTGGCCACCGAGACCAGGTGACCGCTGATCTCGATCAGCGCTTCACCCTTGGCAGAAGAATGCACCGTGCCCTTGAGGAAATTGCACTCCCCGATGAAGTCCGCGACAAATTCGGAATTCGGATGGTAATAAATATCTGTCGGGGTGCCCATCTGGGCAATGACGCCCTGCTTCATCAGGATGATCTGGTCGGACAGGGACATGGCTTCGGACTGGTCGTGCGTCACATAAATGGCTGTAATGCCCAGCTTCTGCTG
>CAMJXZ010000267.1 GCA_946409855.1 uncultured Clostridia bacterium
CCCTGGCAGTACACCGACCAGTACAAGCGGCTCAGCGAAAGCACCACGGTGCCCATCTGCACCGGGGAGGACATTTATCTGGCGGAGGGCTTTGAGCCCCTGCTGACCAGCCGCGCGGTCAGCGTGATCCATCCGGACATCCTGAGCTCCGGCGGCATCCTGGAGAACAAGCGGATCGGCGACCTGGCGCAGCGCCACGGCGTCGCGATGGCGGTGCACATGGCAGAAAGCCCGGTATCGGCCTACGCCTGCGTCCACAGCGTGGCGGCCACGCAGAACTTCTATGTGCTGGAAAACCATTCCGTGGACGTGCCCTGGTGGGATGATCTGGTGATCGGCGCGCCCAAAAAAATCGTGGATCACGGGTTTATTCAGGTGCCGGACAAGCCGGGCCTGGGTGTGGACGACTACAACGACGAAGTCATCCGGGAGCATCTGCACCCCGCGTATCCGGAACTCTGGGCTGAGACCAGCCGCTGGAACGGCGTATGGTCCCACGACCGGCTGTGGAGCTGAAAAGGGGGCGGGATGATATGCGGCCGACTGTGATCTTCACCAGCGCCTCCATGGCGGAAGCGCGGGACGCGCGGTCTTATTTATCGTCGCTGGACTATGAAGTGGTAACCGTTCCCGGGGAAGTCTGCCTGTGGGATGAGCAGGCGCTGGGCGCTTTTGCCGCGCCGTACGCTTCCTCCCTCTGCGGGGTGGTGCATCCGGCCCCGGAAAGGATCCTGGGCAGTGTGGAGAGCGTCAGCGAGGCCCAGTGGGACCGGGCCGCCAACGAGGGCCCGCTGGCCGCCTGGTGCGTCACCAAGGTGTTCTGCGGGCTGATGAAGGAAAACGGCGGCGGGAGCATGATCTACCTGAACAGCATTCACGCGGAAAAGCCGGTAGGGAACGGCGCGCTGTTCAGCATGGGCTGCGCCGCGGCGCAGATGCTGAGCCGGGAAGCCAACCAGGATTACGCCCAGTTCAACGTGCGCACCTTCTTTATCCAGAAGGGGATCACGCGGACGGATCCGGACAGCAAGAGCCCCGTTTCCGCCGTTTATTTCGGCACGGACCTTAGGTACCCCCAGCGGGAAATGCCGAAGGAAGGATACCTGAACGGGCTGATCGCCTTTCTTTTGACGCCGCAGGCCGCGCCGCTGTCGGGAGCCGATCTTCGGGCGGACGGCGGCATGACCATGTTTTACACCCATCGGCGAAAAGTGGAAGGGAGGAGATACCTTGGCATGCCGGACTGAAGAAAGGACCGCCCTGGTGACCGGCGGCGGCAAGGGCGTCGGCGCCGGCGTGGTCAAAGTGCTCGCTTCCCGGGGAATCCGCTGCTGCATCAACTGCAACACCCACCCGGACATGGCGGAGAACACGCTCCGCGCGGTCCGGGAGGCCGGCGGGGACGGCTTTGTGTATCAGGCGGACGTGACGGACCTGAATCAGCTTCAAAGCATGGTGGACGCCGTCATCGCCCGCTGGGGCCGGCTGGACATCCTGGTGAACAACGCGGCCATGCAGCCGAATCTCTTCATCGACCAGTACGACCTGGAAAAGCTCAGAAGGATCTGGAACATCAACATCGGCGGGTATTTTCACGCCGTGCGGGCGTGTCTTCCGCATCTGAAAAAGAGCGGCTGCGGCAGGATCGTGAACATCTCCAGCATTCACGGGAAGCGCCCTACCGGCTTTGACGCGGGCTACGCGATGACCAAAGGCGCCATCCGCATGCTGACCAGGGAACTGGCGCTGGAGCTGTACGGGGACGGGATCACCGTCAACGCCGTCGACCTGGGCGGCTGCAAAATCGAATTCAAAACGGGCAACGCGCCGATCAGCGCCTTCGCTCCGGCGGAATGCCGCAATCCCGCGATGAGCGGGTTTCGCATGGTGACCCCGGAGGACGTGGGGAAAATGGTATACTATCTGTGCTCGCCGGAAGCGTCCGCCGTGATCGGCGACGGCGTCCGGCTGGACAAGGGTCTGGTCCTGATCTGAATGAACCCCGAAAGGAGAAAAGCGATATGTTTTTCAACGATCCGGAAACCATCATCCGTCTGACGCCCGAATGGACCGGCCCCCGTCTGCCGGACGGGCGCCCCATGGTCAGTGCGGACGTGCTGCGCAGGATGCGGAACATCACCTTTGAGGAGGCGTGGGGTCCGCTGTGGAACATGGGCTACCGCAACAACTGGGAATGCAATTTCAGAATGACACACGGGGACAGCATCCTGGTCGGCCGCGCCGTGACGGCCGTCATGATGCCCTTCCGGCCCGATCTGGACAGGACGCTGATGGACATCGGCCGGAACCAGGAGGGCCATAAAGGCTTTTACAATCAATGGGTGATCGATTCCCTGGTGGAAGACGACGTGGTGGTCGTGGACCTCTACGACAAAATCTTTGAGGGCACCTACGTGGGCGGCAACCTGTCCACCGCCATCAAAACCCGCACCAAACGGGGCGGCGCGGTGATCTGGGGCGGCATCCGGGACCTGCAGCAGATCGTCAAAATCGACGGCCTGCAGGTGTACTACCGGGGGGTGGATCCCACCGGCATCGGCAACTGCGTCATGACCGGCTACAACATGCCCTGCCGGATCGGCGGGGCGGTCTGCATGCCCGGGGACGTGGTGCTGGGCACCGTCAGCGGGGTGATCTTTATTCCGGCCCAGCACGCCGAGCATGTGGTGGAGAACGCCGAAAAATCCCATGTGCGGGATATCTTCGGCTTTGACCGCCTGCAGAGCAGGACCTACACGACCGCCCAGATCGACACCCAGTGGACGGTCGCCATGTACGAGGATTTCATTCACTGGTTTGAAACCGACCCGAGGGCCGAAGGATACCGTCACCTCCGCTGGGAAAAGGAACTGGAGGAAGCAAAACAGAAAGAGAACGCGCAGAAAGCCTGAGCGGGCAGGGGACGGATGTTCCCTCCGGAAAGGAAAATGAGGTATGAATGAATTCCTGAATCATGTCCGCGGCCTGCCTTCCGCGCCCGGAACCGCCGCGCTGTGGTGGCTGGGGCAGATGGGGCTGCTGGTCAAAATGGGCAATACCGTCCTGTGCGTCGATTATTTCGCCACGGATATCCCGGAGCGCCGGGTGCCGCCGCCCATTCCCATGATGGAAATGGCCGCCGTGGACGCCTTCCTGGGTACCCACAACCACCTGGACCATATCGACCACGCCGCCTGGAAGGTATGGGCGGAGCGCTGCCCCAGGGCGGTCTTTGTCTTTCCCGAAGCGCACCGGCAGGAGATCCTGGCGGACGGGATCCCGTCGGACAGATGCCGCGGCCTCAACGACGAGGACAGCTGCCGGATCGGGGACGTGACCGTCCGCGCCGTCGCCGCCGCGCATGAGTTCCTTTCCAGGGATCCGTCGACGGGCCTTTATCCGTGCCTGCAGTATGTGCTGGAGGGAAACGGCGTCCGCGTCTATCACGCGGGGGACACGCTCCGCTATGAAGGCATGCTGCCCAGGCTTCAGGCTGTCGGACCGATCGACGCCGCGATCCTCCCGATCAACGGCCGGGACGGGGCGCGGTACCGGCGGAACTGCATCGGCAACATGACCTTCCAGGAAGCCGCCGACCTGGCGGGGGAACTGGGGATTCGCAATGTGATCCCGGGCCACTGGGATATGTTTGCCGACAATCCGGGGGATCCGGCTGCTTTTGCCGATTATCTGGACGCCAAGTATCCCGGCCTCGTCCGGACGGTCCGGCCCGGCATCCTGGAGCCCGTTGTGCTGAACGGGCAAGGCTGATCCTTTTGAAAAACTGGGTCCGTGCTCTTTCGGGGGGACCTGAATGGACGGGATAAAAATGTGAAACCCGGTCTGTACGTCATCGGCTTTCGGGCAAACCAAAATAGTTGAGGGCTGCTGCAGGAATGAAAAACTGCAGCAGCCCCTTTTATCGCAGGGAATCAGCTCTGTGCAAAAAATACTGGGCCGTTCATGCCGGAAAACCGCTGATTTCCGGGACGGCATGTATGGTTCGGAGCTGAGCACGCCGGAAGAACCGGCCGGCAGGCCCCGGACCGTTCTGGCCGGGCAGCGGGCCGGCAGATCCAGGCTGCATGCCCCTTCCGCCGGGTCTTCGCAGCGGCCCCGGCTGATTGCATTACCTGATCTGTGTGCAGATGGCGGCGAAGGATTCCTCGGACAGATCATGTTCGATCCGGCAGGCGTCCTCCCTGGCGATCTCCTCGGGGACGCCCAGCTGAACCAGGTATCTGGTCAGCGCCTTGTGCCGGTCGTAAATTTTCCGGGCGATGGCGTATCCCTTGTCCGTCAGGGAAATCAGGCCGTCCTCGGCCATGGTGATGTATTTGTTCTCCCGCAGCTTTTTCATCGCGACGCTGACGGACGGCTTGGTGACGTTCAAGCCGACGGCGATATCCGTCGACCGCGCGTAGCCTTTCTTTTCCAGCAGCATCAGGATCTGCTCCAGATAATCTTCTGCTGATTCATGAATGCTCATGGGCATTTTCTTGTTCATGACATCCTCCGTTTGCTTTCCGCCTGCCGGTTCTTTATCCCTTTCACGATGGGCAGATCCCGCGGCCAAGCGATCATTTTCCCGGATCTTACGGGTCATTCCTCCGTCTCCTGCCTTTATTATAATCAAATGGGGAAATAATGCAAGTGGTGTCCGGATAAATCAGCAGGAGGACGCGGGCCTGACGCGCTGTGCGGGGATATAAGCCGGATGGGAATTTTTTGCCGCCAAACGCTTGACTTCAAGTAAACTTCAAGGTTTATCATATTTTCAGACCATGCGATAA
>CAMJXZ010000268.1 GCA_946409855.1 uncultured Clostridia bacterium
CGCCATCTTTTCCCCGCATGCGCGGGGGTGATCCCAAATACGGCAACGAGAAGACGGTGGTGGACGGCTTTTCCCCGCATGCGCGGGGGTGATCCCTGCTGGAAGCCAGTCAGAGTCAGCCCGTTCAGCTTTTCCCCGCATGCGCGGGGGTGATCCCGTGGAAACGGCGCTCACCGCGATGGGCGGCCACTTTTCCCCGCATGCGCGGGGGTGATCCCGCTGTACATGCGCTGTCCACGGTGCTGAATGACTTTTCCCCGCATGCGCGGGGGTGATCCCGGCATAATGAACAGCCTGGTGGAAGACTGGAACTTTTCCCCACATACGTCGGGTGATTCTCGATCGTTGGTGGTATTGGAAGGCAAGCTGACCGTCGAATCACTATCGACATCTACCCCATACATATGGGGATGAACCTTTTTTATCAACATTTTGATTAATTTTTTCCCAAAACCCATCATTTAGTCAAAGATGGTCAGATATTGGATTGACTTTCTGGTCAATAAGTTGTACAATACTTGCTGGAGTAGTAACTCCACCGACCCCTAAACGATTACGGGACGGCTGAAGCCGTCAGAAAGGATGCGTACTAGCTTTATTCCATCACCAGATGGCATAAGCCGTCAGAAGGGAGTATGTCACTGCGACGCCTAAAAGGGAGTACAATCGACAAACAGCATCTTCAAACAGGGGGTTAATATTTGAGTTACTCAGCCGAAGAACTCAGTTTAGCTTTGGAGTTGGAGCGGTCTCACAATTCAAGACAGCAGCCGTATCTGAAGCGTATCAATCAGCAGCTAATGACCAGAATTGAAAACCTGGAATTACAAACAAGGCTGAAAGCGCTGGAATCCCAGCAGGCGAACCTTGAAAACAGAACAGAAAGCATTGACGTACCGGGCGGAAAGGAAAGCATGTATAAACACCGAGGATCCTTTACCCTCCCGAACGGTCAAAAAAAAGAAATCACCGGCAAAACGATCAATGATCTCCTGCAGAAAGCTGCTGATGCAACGGCAGCCTGGTTCGAAGAGAACAGCACTCTGCCCCATCTGCCGGCTCAGGAACCTGAAAAGCGCGGGCCGACGTTCAGGGAATGGTCACAGACACTGATCGAGAAACATACCTTGAGACTATTCGAGCGGCATCAGGATATGCTTTATCTGGAAAAATGGATCTATCCGTTCTTCGGCGACAAAATCATCACAGAGGTCAAGCATACGGACTGCCAGGCGTTCGCGGATTATCTGGCCAAAACCCCTTCGAAGAAAACAGGGAATCCGCTGAGCCGTAAAACTGCCAAGCATATTCTCGATCTGACGAAGAGCATCCTGATAAAGGCCGAAGAGGATGACATCATATCCAAGAACCCCATGCGCGGAATAGCCAACAGATGCAAAGCAGAAGATCAAAAATTCCGGTATTTGTCGGAGAATGAGCAGGTCGTCTATCTGAAAACGTTATCAAAAGTCCCGGAAAAGAGCGTTCAGCTCTACGCCGCAATCTGTATTGCTACCGGGCTCAGGCCTGAAGAAACAATCGCCCTGACCTGGGATGATTATCACACGGAAGAAGAAATCCCGTACTTTACGATCAACAAAGCAGCACAGACGCAGAATCTTCCCAAGGGGCAGAAGGGGTCAGCCATCAAGGAGCCCAAGACGAAGGCCGGGAAAAGACGCGTGCCTGTCATGTGTCCGCAAGCGGTAACGCTGTTGAACGAAGCGCGTCAAGCAGACGGGTATATTATCAGAGGCTTGAGAAATAACAGCGACAGGAATGCGCCTATATCCGGACACCAGAAAAAGGGGATCGACGACAAACTGAACACGTACCTCCAGGCAGAAGGAATGAAGCTCAGGACAACAGGCTACGACTGCAGGCATACCATGGCAACGCTGCTGGACAAAACAGGAGCCGCCCAGAAGTCCATCAAATACATAATGGGCCATGCCGGCACGGACTTTACGCTGAGAACCTACGTCGAGAATGACTGGGTGCAGGTCAAAAAAGATGCACAGAAAGTCAGCGATTATTTCAGCGGTTTGTCAGAATCGTTGTCGGGCACAAATTACAACGGACAGAGCAATCTTTTAGGGGCGTAATCCCCTGCGAAATCAGGCGATTATGCTCGGGCGTACTGCAAGGGAAATTACAAAAAAGAATCGACAGAAAGCTGATCAGGCTGCGTCAAACAGATGCGGCGGGAAACCAAAAACGCTGATACCACAACAAAAAAAGCAGATCCTCAGATCTGCTGAAACGTGGTAGCGGCAGTCGGACTTGAACCGACACGGTTTCCCGCCGCATTTTGAGTGCGGTGCGTCTGCCATTCCGCCATGCCGCCGGAACATGGATAAATATATCATAACAAAGGAAAAAATGCAAGTATTTTCATGATTTGGGTTCGGCCTTACATGTTATTTAAATCTTTTGGGCGTATCCTTGCGCGGATGGGGCGGTCTGCTTCTGTCCTGCGGGAAAATTTGCGCTTTTCCTTGCGTTTTTCGCCCCGTCCCTGTATACTTTCTGTAGATTCAAGGAAGGTGACCAGTATGCGGATTCTGCTGATCGAAGATGAAAAAGCCCTTTCGGCGGCCATCGTGAAGATGCTGAGCGCCCAGCATTTTACCGTGGATACGTCCTTTACCGGCCCGGACGGGCTGGACAACGCCCTTTCCGGCATTTACGACGCAATCATCCTGGACGTGATGCTCCCGGGGATGGACGGATTTTCCATCCTGGAAAAACTGCGGGCGGAGCAAATCGCCACCCCCGTGCTGATGCTGACCGCCCGGGGGGAGCTGGAGGACCGGCTGCGGGGGCTCCGGAGCGGCGCGGACTACTACCTGACCAAGCCCTTCCAGATGGAGGAGATGATCGCGTGCCTGCGGGTCATCACCCGCCGCAAGTCCGAATCCCCCGTCATGCGGCTGACCTGTGGGGACGCGGAGCTGATCGAGGAGCAGGCGAAGCTTTCCCATCTCGAAAACGGGAAGAGCATCAAGCTCGGCGCCAAAGAGTTCCTGCTGATGGAGGTCTTTTTCCGCAACCCCGCCCAGATTCTGCCCAAGGAACGGCTCAACGAGCGCGTCTGGGGGTATGACAGCGAAGCCGAATACAATAACCTGGAAGTGTACGTCAGTTTCCTGCGCAAAAAGCTGCAGTTCATCGGCTCCCGCCTCAAAATCAAGGCGGCCCGGGGCATCGGGTATATGCTGGAGGATGAGAAACCATGATCCGCAAGCTCCGCATCCGCATGACCCTGCTGGTCATCCTGACCCTGGCGCTGATTTCCGCCGGCATCGTTTTTTCGATCAACGCCGTCAACCAGCGGAACATCGACCTGAATGCCCGTGCCTCCCTGCAGGTGCTGTACCAGAACGAAAGCCAGCGGCGGAACGTCCAGGTCATCCGCTCAAGGAACGCGGAAAACGCAGGGGAGCAGACCGACTCTGCCGGGCAGGAACAGACAGGCGTCCCCTTTGTCCGGGAAAATCCGCGCAGGAACGACCAGGAACCTCCCTATTCCCACCCCGCCTGGCCGATGCTGGGCGGCATCAGCCGGGAAAACCGGGCAGCGCTTTCTACCTATTATTCCATCATCCTGGATGAAAACGGCCAGGCCGTCCGGATCACCGGCAACCGGCCCGACCTGTTCGACGAGGAAAGCGTCCTTTCAGTGGCCCATGCCGCCCAAAACAGCGGCAGGGAATCCGGCAAGCTCGGCAGCTGGTATTTCCTTCGGGACACGGCAAATACCGCCGGCGGCCTGACGCTCATCCTGGACGCCACGCTGGAACAGGAGAACGCCCGCCAGGTGCTTTATATCACCACGGTGGTCGCCCTGGCCGCCTGGGTGATCTTAAGCGCCGGCGCTCTGTTCCTGATCCGCAGGATGATCCGTCCGGTGGCGGAAGCGTTTGACAGGCAGAAGCAGTTCGTCTGGGACGCCAGCCACGAGCTCAAGACGCCGATGGCCGTCATCTCCGCCCACGCGGAGCTTCTGAAAAAAGAAAACGGGGACAGCGAGAGCCTGGGCTACATTCTTTCAGAGGTGGAACGGGCGGACACGCTGGTCAAAAACCTTCTGTCCCTGGCCCGCATGGATCAGGGCACCTCGGAAAAGCCCTTCGCCGAATTCGACCTGAGCAGCGCCCTCCTGTCCGTGATCCTGCCCTTTGAAAGCACCGTCTTTGAGGCCGGGAAAACCCTGGAAACGGAGATCCCGGACGGCATCACCATGACCGGCCAGGAGGACATGATCCAGCAGCTGATGGTGATCCTCCTGAGCAACGCGCTCAAATACTCCTCCGACGGCGGGCTGATCCGCGTCACCCTGGCGCAGAAGGGCAAGAGCCGGGTGCTGACTGTCTTCAACACCGGCGAAGGCATCGCCCCGGAACACCGGGAGCAGGTGTTCGACCGGTTCTACCGGGAGGATCTGTCCCACAACAGCGCCGTGGAAGGCAGCGGCCTGGGGCTTTCCATCGCCAAAGCCATCGTGGAGCGGCACAAGGGGACGATCACCGCCGGCGGCGTCTGGCATGAAAACGCCGTGTTCACCGTCACGCTTTGATTCCTAATTATGATAATACGCAGGGAGGAAATGCCATGATCGCGAAACCACCCCCGATGGGCTGGAACAGCTGGGACTGCTGGGGCGCTTCCGTCACGGAGGCGACCGTGCTTGAAAACGCCCGCTTCATGCGGGACCACCTGAAGGAATTCGGGTATGAGTACATGGTGATCGATATCGAATGGTATCAGCCCACCGCCTCCA
>CAMJXZ010000269.1 GCA_946409855.1 uncultured Clostridia bacterium
GAAATCAGCCAGGTGCTTTTTGAGGACATCACCGTCCTCTACAACTTCCATAAGCCCGTCATCAGCATCCACAACAGCGACGACGCCTACGTCCACGACGTCACCTACCGCAACATCACGGTCGAAAACGCCTTCATGCAGGGGGATAACGGCAATAATAAGGAACTGATCGAAATGACCCTGCAGAACTCCGCCTGGTCCACCGTGCGGGACGAGTTCGGCTCCATCGACCGTGTGCTCATCGACGGCCTGACGGTGCTGAATACCCTGGACGGGAAGGTGCCCCGCTCCCGCCTCTCCGGCCAGGACGAGGAACACATGATCACCAACGTGACCTTCCGGAACGTGAGCATCCTGGGCAATCCCGTCACGGACCTGAAAACGTTCAAAATGTCCCTGAACGACTACTGCGACGCCATCACCGTCGAATGAGAAAGGAGCGGACCTATGAACCGGAAGCTGCGCATCCTGCTTTCAGCGGCCCTCGCCCTGCTGCTGGCTTTTCCCGGGGCCGGGCTCTGTGAAGAGATCGAGACCATCGTCACCGTCGTGCCCGCGCCGCAGCAGACAAAGGCGGAACGTCCGCCCTGCTTCCCCGACCCGGCGGATCAGTATATCCCCCTGCCGGAGACGGAAAATGTCGCCCTGGGGAAGCCGGTCCATGCCGGACAGCATACCGACGTGTACGTCCCCCGGAACGTGAACGACGGCAAGACCGATACCTACTGGGAAAGCAAGGGCTTCCCGGCGGAAATGACCATCGACCTGGAGGGTACCTTCTCCGTGTCCACGGTGGCGGTGTGCCTGAACCCCTCCGCCATCTGGGAGCCCCGCATCCAGGAGATCGCCGTGTGGGTCAGCCTGGACGGGGAAAGCTACACCCAGGTGTCCGCCCCCGACAAGTATCAGTTCGACGCCGCTACGGGCAACCGCATCCGCATCGATTTTGAAGCGGTTCCGGCGGCCTTTGTCCGGGTGGTCTTCACCATGAATTCCTCTTCCCGCACCGGCGGCGCCCAGGCGGCGGAAATCTGCGTTTACTGACGCGGCCGGCCTGCGGCTATTTACGATGAAGGAGGCGTTTCCATGCGGTATCAGGGCATTATTTTCGACCTGGACGGCGTGATCTGCTCCACCGACGAATACCATTACCGGGCCTGGAAGGCGCTGGCGGACCGGCTGCATGTCCCCTTTGACCGGGCGCGGAACAACCTTCTGCGGGGCGTCAGCCGTCTGGCCAGCCTGGACATCATCCTGGAAAAGGCGGACCGGTCCTATACCAAAGAAGAAAAGGCGGCGCTGGCCGAGGAAAAGAACGGCCTGTACCGCCGGCTGCTCGCGGACATGGGGCCGGACGCCCTGAGCGAAGACGTATCGTCCACGCTGCGGGCACTGCGGGAGACAGACCTGAAGCTGGCCATCGGCTCGTCCAGCAAAAACACGCCGTTCATCCTCCGGCAGATCGGCCTGGAGGGCTTCTTTGACGCCGTCGCCGACGGCAACTGCATCACTCACTCCAAGCCGCACCCCGAAGTATTCCTGCAGGCGGCGGCTATGCTGGGCCTGCCGCCCGAACAATGCCTGGTGGTGGAGGACGCCCATGCCGGGGTGGAAGCGGCGGCGGCCGGCGGCTTCGACTGCGCCGCCATGGGCGACGCGAAGGACGACGAACGGGCATCGTGGCACCTGAACGCGTTTTCCGACCTGCTCGCCTGCCTCTGAAGCGGCGGCCCGGCCGCGAAACCGCGGATCATCCGGCAAACCCATCTGCCCCGGATCAAGGCGGGCCAGCCCGCACCGGCCCCGGGGCGGATGGTTTTTAGCTGTGCGGGCGAATAATCCGGCGTCCGGACGTTGCGCGGCGGGGTGTCTGGTGCTATAATACCCGCATATCATAAAATACCGGAAAACCGGGAGGCGATGTCATGGCAGACAACAAAACCGACCGCAAAGCGGAGGTCGAGCGCAGGCTGATGGAATTCAGCCGGCAGAGCGACGCGGACGTGCTTAAAGCCCTGGATACGGATGAAGACGGCCTGAATCAGGTGCAGGCCGCGGACCGGCTGGAAGAATACGGCCCGAACATCATCGATACCGGTAATGAAAACAGCCTGCTCAAGCGGATCCGCGAAGCGGTGATCAACCCCTTCAACCTGGTGCTCCTGGCGGTGGCCGCCGTGACGCTGGTGACGGACGTGATCATCGCGGAGGAAAAGAACTGGGCCACCTTCCTGATGCTGGTCTTCGTGATCATCGTGTCCGGCGTCATCTCCTTTATCCAGACGGAAAAGTCCAACAGCGCGGCCCAGAAGCTGCAGAAGATGATCAGCAACCGGATCGACGTGTACCGCAACGGCACCGTCACGGAAATCGACATCGAAGAAGTCGTGCCCGGCGACCTGGTGAAGCTGGCCTCCGGCGACATGCTTCCCGGGGACGTTCGCTTCATCGAATGCAAGGACCTGTTCATCGACCAGTCCCAGCTGACGGGCGAGAGCAACCCGGTGGAGAAGTTCGCCGGGAAGGCGGAAGCGGGCAGCGCCCTGACGGAGCTTTCCAACATCGGCTTCATGGGCAGCAACATCGTTTCGGGCAGCGCCAAAGCCGTCGTCCTGTCCACGGGCAACGAGACCTATTTCGGCAGCATGGCCAAGAGCCTGAACACCTTCCAGGAAAAGAGCAGCTACGAGCAGAATGTGGATTCCATCAGCAAGCTGCTGATCACGTTCATGCTGATCACCGTGCCGATCATCTTCATCGCCAACCTGATCACCAAGAGCAACTGGCTTGAATCCCTGATGTTCGGCCTGACCATCGCCGTGGGCATCATGCCGGAAATGCTGCCGGTCATCATGACCTCCTCGCTGGCCAAGGGCGCCGTCAACATGTCCCGCAAGCAGACCATCGTCAAGCGCCTGGGGGCGATCCAGACCTTCGGCGAGATGGACGTGCTTTGTACCGACAAGACCGGCACCCTGACCCAGGACGAGATCGTGCTGGAAAAATACATGGACGTGCTGGGTCGCGAGGACAAGCGGGTCCTTCGCCACGCCTTCCTGAACAGCTATTTCCAGACGGGACTTAAAAACCTGATGGACGTGGCCATCATCAGCCGGGCCGAAAAGGAAGGCCTCTCTCCCCTCAAGGAAGCGTACTTCCGCGAGGACGAGATTCCCTTTGACTTCAGCCGCCGGCGCATGAGCGTCGTGCTCCGCGACAATGCCGGCAAGCGCCAGCTGATCACCAAGGGCGCGGTGGAAGAGATCCTCTCCATCTGCAGCTACATCGAGATCGACGGCAAAGTGCAGGAGATCACGGAGGAGCTCAAGCAGAACGCCCAGAAGATCGCCACCGAGAACAACCTCGAAGGCATCCGCGTGATCGGCGTCGCCCAGAAAAACAACGTCCGCGAGGCCGGAAAATTCGGCGTGGACGACGAACAGGGCCTGGTGCTGATCGGGTTCGTGGGCTTCCTGGATCCGCCGAAACCTTCCGCCGAAGCGGCCATCGCCGCCTTGACGGCCAACGGCGTGCGCACCGTCGTCCTGACGGGGGATACCGAAGGCGTCGCCATCAACATCTGCGGCCGTCTGGGCATCCCGACGGACTATACCCTGACCGGCACCCAGGTGGAGGAGATGGACGACGCGCAGCTCAAGGAAGCCTGCGAGCGCTGCCACATCTTCTCAAAGCTCTCGCCTTACCAGAAGCAGCGGGTGGTCAAGGCCCTGCAGAGCAGCGGCCACACCGTGGGCTACATGGGCGACGGCATCAACGACAGCCTGCCCCTCAAGCAGGCGGACGTCGGCATCTCGGTGGATACGGCGGTGGACATCGCCAAGGAAGTCGCCGACATCATCCTTCTGGAAAAGGACCTGAACGTCCTGGACGAGGGCGTGGTCGAGGGCCGCAAGACCTTCACCAACATGACCAAGTACCTGAAGATGTCCGTCAGCGGCAACTTCGGCAACATGTTCTCGGTGCTGATCGCCAGCATCTTTCTGCCCTTCCTGCCGATGCTCCCGCTGCACATCCTGGTGCAGAACATCCTGAACGACTTTGCCCAGCTGGGCATGCCCTTTGACAAGGTGGAGGATGAATACATCCGCCAGCCGATCAGCTGGGACGTGGGCAGCATCCGCCGGTTCATGATCCGCTTTGGCCTGCTGAGCACGCTGCTGGACGTGCTGTGCTTCCTGGTGATGTGGTTCGTGTTCGGATTCAACAGCCCGGAAAAGGCCGGCTTCTTCCAGTGCGGCTGGTTCATGTTCGGCGTCATTTCGCAGACCATCGTCATCCACACCCTCCGCAGCCCGAAGCTGCCCTTCATACAGGACAATGCCTCCTGGCAGCTGTATCTGTCCACCTCCCTGGTGGTGCTGGCGGCGCTGCTGATCGGCTTCACGGGCATTTCCGTGCTGTTCGGTCTGCCCACCATGGTTCCGGCCTTCGGCGGCTGGATGGCCATCCTGATGGTGGTTTACATGGTACTGGCCTCGGTGATGCTCCGCTTCTACAAGGAGGACGCGCCGTCGAAAACGCCGCGTCCGCAAAAAGCGTGATCCGCATTCCCGTTCAAAGGTTAAATACTAAAATCAGATAAAAATGCTAAATGATCGTGCGTAAATATAGCGTATCATCAAGGAAACTGGTCAAAAGCGTACCCGTGGGCACCCAAAAG
>CAMJXZ010000270.1 GCA_946409855.1 uncultured Clostridia bacterium
GCACCCGAGCACCCGCAGGGCGTAAACGATCTGATGCGCGCCGATCTTGATGGGGTCCGGCGGATAGAACGTACCCAGCATCACCTCCACCATGGGCGTCTGCATATCGTCCGTCCGGTAGAAAATGTTCCGTTTCGTGAAATAATGCATAAGCTTCTCTTCGCACGCCGCCCTGTATCCCTGCAAACGCAGTTCTGCGGCCAGCAGCAGGTATTCCGCCGTCAGCCGCGCGCAGCTTTTATGGGGCTTCCCGGGATCGTTGATCTTTTTGTTGGTGCTGATGCACCTGAAACCGCCGTCTTCCTGAATCAGCGCGAGCACACTGTCGATCTCGTTTTTCACGATCTCTTCCCGGCCGTATCCCAGCTTCACCAGGTTCCTGAGCAGAAGCGGCTCCCCGCACAGCATCTTAAAGCCGGTGCTTTCGATCAGGGCGAACACCTCGCTGTCGATGTCCTTTCCGATATCGGCCCGGATCAGGCCCCATTCCGCAAAGGCCAGGATGGCGTCATACCTGGCCCAGGGCTTGTCCGTCCGAAGCTTTTTCAGCCCGCGTTCGTATATCTTGCTTTGCAGCAGCAGTTTCCTGCATGCAGCGACGCGCTCATCGTCTTCCGGCAGCTTTTCATATTCCTTCAGCGTCCGGAGCCGCACTTCCGGGTTTTCTTCCTCCAGCAGCCATGCCAAAATGGTCCGGTCCATCCTTCCGCTCCTTTCCGATCGCTTTTTGCGTCATTGCGGTACATCGCCGCGGCCGGGCGCGGCCGAAACCGCCGCTGATATCACATCGGCCATCGTTCCGCAGCCGTCCGCATGACGAATACTCCCTGAATTCAGGCTGTTTTTAGTTCAGTACATTCATCAGCATTTCTTTGGCCCACCGGTATTGGTCCTGATGTTCATATTCACGGTAAAACACTTCGATCATCATCGTCAGATACAGGATAACGTCGTACCAGCGGATTCTTTTCAGTTCGCTGTCGGAAAAGGCGTTCAGGCCAAACCCTTCCAGGAAATCATCGTTCCGGTTGTGTTTCCTGAAGCGGTCATCCATAAACGGCTCTCCCCACAATGCCCTTTCCCAGTCAATGATGCCGGACACATGGCCATGGCTTACAAATATATTGCCTTCCCACATATCCCAGTGAACCAGGGTGGCGGACCGGACTTCATCAAAGCTTTCCTTCTCGCTGTCCAATTGCTCAATCAGCCGCCGGGCGTCGCATCCCAGATCCACATTTTTCTTTATGGCGTCCGAAAGGAGATTGGTCAGCATGGTTTTGACGAACGCAAACAGGGTGTCATATCTCCTGTCGTCTCCCAGAAAGCCGAACCGCGCGTTTGTGACGGCAGTCAGTTCCCGGGAAATCCGGCCGATTTCCCGGTTGATCTCCCTGACAGCACTTTCCGGCAGTCTGTCTTTGAGAAATGCGTAATTCTCTCCGGGCAGTTTTTCCATGAAGAAATAGTCCCCGCTGCACACTGTCCCCGAACAGTCATAATACTGAACGTCGGGGACCTTGAACTGGCATTTTCCGGATACCAGCCGCATCGCCTTCACTTCCGCCCTCATTAAGTTGATCTCATTGGAAGTATTGCCGGCCGTATTCTCCGCCGCGATTTTCAGGATGCTTTCGCTGCCGTCGTCAAACACAACATGATAAGTCACGTTGCACATGCCTTCCGTCAGTTCCTTGATCTTAAGGACCGTCTTATCCGGAAATGCCTTTTTCGCCATTGCCGTGATGGTTTCATTGGATTGCCTGTTTTTTGTAATCATGTCTGATGCTCACTTTGACATAATGCAGTTCGCAGCCGTTTTTGTCCGTTCCGGGGAACGGGGATACGATAAAGCGGCGTCTATGACCTTTTCATCCGCTGCCCGTCGCCGTTTATCCCTCCGTTTTCCTGCCCAGGATGATCATGGACAGCGGAAAACCGCTGTGATCCAGCGCGGAAAAGCCGCCGCTGATATCCCGGTCGAATTCCATAAGCCCGGTCACGACGATCCCGTTTTGGCACATCCCGGAAATGATTTCCGACATCGGGTGGGTGTAGTCGGTAAAGGTCTTGGAGCGGTACCGCTTCTTCGTCATGTAGTACATGCCTTCATTGCCCGTCCATTCATGCGAAAAGTAGGAAAAAGGGCAAGCCGTCCTGTGATCCGGATCGAACGCTTCATCGCCTTCCGCGGCGAGCATGTTCGTGCAGGGGTGCTGCTCGTTGATCACAATAACCGCCCCCGGCTTCATGCATTTCGCGGCGACCGCGAAAAAGCGGTCCAGATCGCGGAACCAGCACAGCGCGCCGATGGTGATGAGGACCACGTCCATCTGTTCCAAGTAACGGTCGTCGATATCATAGACGTTCACCGCCTCAAACACGCACGGCAAATCCAGTTCCTTCGCTTTTTCATTGGCGAACGCCACCTGGTTTTCGGCGATGTCAAAGCCGATCCCTTTTTTTGCCCTGCCGCTTTTGACCAGGGAAAGCAGCTCCCGCCCGTTGTTGCAGCAGAACTGGCCGATCACGGCGCCTTCCGTATGGAGCTTTTTCAGCACGCTTTTCGTTTCCTCGTTGAAGAACGGATAATCCTCCGTCCGGACGCGCTCCGCGATATCGGCCCCCCAGGAAGCGTCCCGGTTCTCAAACGCCTCTTCCCAGGCCGCTTTGTTTCCTTCGATATACTTTTCCATAATTCCTCCGTCAGTTCTTCCGGACGTAAATCAGAACAAAGTTCAGGATCCGGTCCAGCCCCTTCCGCAGGAATTCCCTGTCGCGGATGCCGTATTCGTGTCCTGTATCAAACCATTCCTGCCAGGCGGCGTCGAAGCATTCCGCTTCCTTCACGGTGATACCGCATGTTTCCCCGCATTCGTTTTTGAGGAGCTCTTCCCACCAGGCCGCTGTTTTGAACAGCTGCGCGTCGTCCCCTTCCGCCCAGGTCTCAAACAGCTTTTTCAATTCGCCCTCTGGCTGTTCCTTCAGTCCCGGAACGGCGATCATCACATAACCGCCCGATCTGACAAACGGCAGGATCTTTCCTGCAAATACGCCTTCTTTGCAGCCGAAGTAATGATAGGCGTCCACGCTGACGACGGCGTCAAAATAGTCATGGGCGAAAGGCATATCCAGCGCGTCGCCGTGGACCGGAATGATCCTGTCCTCCAGATGGCTGTCCCGGATCCTCCGGTAGTTTTCCGTCGCGGGGATCCACAGATCATAGGCGTACACATAATCCGCGTCCGTTTCCTCGGCGATAAACAGGGAGGTCAGCGCAAAGCCGCATCCCAGGTCCAGCGTCCGGTGAAACCGGACATCCGACGGCTTTCTTTGGATCAGCTCATCCAGCAGGCGGAACGAATTCGGGCCCATCAGGTATTCTTTGGTGAAGTACCGGCGGTATTTTTCAATATTGCTCATTCCTTCTATTCCTTTCCGGATCATCACGTTCTCAGCGCCAGATACGCCTCAAGAGCGGTATATTCCCGCAGGTAGGAGCCCCGCTGTTCCTCACTGATCTCCGCATACTCCTGATGGCGTGCAAAAATGGCGACAGCGTCCGGAAACGGGAGCCACTCCGGTTCAAGGCCCCGGCGCTTTTCCGCGTCCGTCAGGCGCATCCGCCCCGTGCCTGTGACCTCGCAGATAAAATAATGGCTGACATACCGGTATTCCTCATAGTATTCATACAGCGTCAGGAACTGCCGCGTTGGCTTCACGATGAAACCCGTCTCTTCTTCCACCTCCCGGATACAGCAGGCTTCCGGCGTTTCATCCTCCTCCAGGCCGCCGCCCGGAATCAGCCGCCAGCCTGTGACGGCTTCGCGGGAAAGCAGGATCATGCCGTCCCGGACGACCACGGCCCGGCTGCCCGCGCGGGTTTTCGAAAAGGTTTCAAATCGGTTCGCTCCCAGGATTTCAACTGTCTTCATCGTTTTCCTCCAAGGTTTATCATGTTCTGTCCTGATGCCGCAGCTGTTCCCATTCTTCCCGCGTGATGGCGAAGGCATAGGAAACCGTGTTGTTTTTCATCGAAAGGCGCGGGATAATGCGCCATCGTTCCCGGGTCGGACAGGATTTCACAGAGGGCGTCAGAATCGTCCGGTGCATATTCCCGCGGGACCAGGCGTCCGGTTTCGACCATCTTTTTATCTCTCTTAATCCGTCCATCCCGTGACAAACGCCGCGATCGTCTCCGCGGTCTCCCCCGGCTTCTGGTTCTCTGTGTCGATAAACAGCTGATACTTGCCCCGGTTCCGGCCAATCCACTGATTGTATCCGATGTGGGGCCGGATCGCCTCCTCCGTGGTGAAGCCCCGCTCCCTGGGCCTGGCCCGCAGACGCCGGTCGATGATCTCATCCCTTGCCCACAGAGCGATATAAAACGTGGCGGTCAATTCCTCCGGCACGGCGGCTTTCGTGATGTAATCATGGGGCGCCATGCAGGTAACGAAGACCAGGTTTCTTCCACCGGCGATCCTGAACGCTTCCCGCAGGCTGTCCGATCCATACTGTCCTTCCCGTTCGGTACCGGCATAGTCCCACCAGTTGAGGCCCGTTTCGTCCGAATCGACGCAGGCGTACCGGGCCGGGTCCAGCCTGGCTGAAAGCTCATCCTTCATGGTGGATTTCCCGGCCCCGCAGGTGCCGGTGATGATAAACA
>CAMJXZ010000271.1 GCA_946409855.1 uncultured Clostridia bacterium
TGTTCATGCATGGAAAGCTTTTTCGGGGGTTGCTGCACTGCGGTTTTTTGCATGTTATTTTCCTCCTCCTTCCGATCAGAACAGCGCGTTCTCCGGCTCGATCCTGCGGACCATCCAGTTGGCGAACAGCATCAGGAGCAGGCCGACCACGGACTGGAAGAGCGACGCCGCCGCGGTATAGCCGAAGTTGCCGCTGTTCAGAATGGAATTCAGCACGTAGGAATCGATGACCTCGGTCGCGTCGTACAGCTGGCCGATGTTGCGGGTCACCTGATAGAACAGGCCGGTATCGGAATGCATGAGGTTGCCGACCGAGAGGAGCAGCATGACCGTCACCATGGGGATCAGAGAGGGAATGGTGATGTGGCGGATCTGCTGGAACTTGTTGGCGCCGTCGATGTCAGCCGCCTCGTAAAGGGAAGTGTCGATGCCGGAAAGAACCGACATGTACAGCACCGAGCCGTAGCCCGTATCCTTCCAGACCTTCACCACCGTCAGAATAAGCGGCCAGTACTGCAGCCCCGCCTTGGCGTAAAACCGGTAATTGGTGCCGAAAACGTTGTTGATCATGCCGGTGTTGCGGTCCAGGAAAGCGAACACGATGAACTGCACGGCGGCGTAGGAGATGAAAACAGGGATGATCATCAGCGTCTGCATCGTCTTGGCCATGCGTTTGAAGACCAATTGGTCGATGCCGATGGCGATGGCCACGTTCAGGATCGTTCCCACCAGGGTGAAGATGAAGTAATACATCAGAGTATTCTTCGTCATCAGAAAGAATTCGCCCTTGGATGCGATCAGGAACTTGAAATTATCAAAATTGACCCATGGACTTCCGAACAGGCCCGCGGAGTAATCGTATTTCTTGAACGCCAGCGTAAGGCCGATCATTGGCACATACATGATGAAGAGCAGCACAAGGAACGCCGGCAGCGCCATTACCACATGCGCCCTGTGTTTCCACAGGTTGGCGAAGAATCCGCTGTTTGCTTTTTTGCGCACTGTTTTTTGCACGATACCATTCCCTCCGGTCGTTTGATAGATTTTATCATGAAAGCCGCGGTTTTCCGGGCTTAGACGCGATATCCTCCGAACGCCTTTCAGGGGCGGCGTACCGGCGCTGAGTTCACTACCTCTCCGACGGTTTCGCCCCGGATCAGTTTGCACGGGATCGTTACAGGCTCACTTCCGGCGGTGTTGGGCTTTTCCACGCATTCGATCAGCCGCCGGGCCGCCTCCCGTCCGATGGCTTCGGTGTCCTGCTGGACGCTGGTCAGCCTGGGATGAAGGCTCTGGGTCATGCTGATGCCGTCGAACCCGGCGAAGGAAATATCCCTGCCGATCTTAATGTTTTGCTGGACCGCGGCTTCCATTGCTCCGATATAGGCATGATCGTCGGGAAGAAGGATGCAGGTGGGCGGATCGCTCATACTGAGCAATTCGTTGGTGATCCGGTAGGAGACCAGCGGATCCACATAGACGCCCTCCCGCAGGATCACATTTTCGGGCGGGATTCCATGCGTTTCAAGCGAACGGTAAAAACCGGTGATCCGCTTTTCGGTCACGCTGGAATTGCGCTGGCCGTGCACAAAGGCGATGCGCCGGTGGCCGCGGGAGATCACATAATCCGTCAGATGCTGCATGCCGCCCACGTTGTCGGAAAGAACGGACGGCCAGCGGTTGAACACGTGGTCGATGGTAACGCAGGGAATGGCGCTTTCCACCAGTTCCCTGATGGCGGGAGAGGTAAATTCCACACAGGCCAGACATACCCCGTCCACATTGCGGTAACGGCAGTGGCTCAGATAGCTCATGGCCGAGGCGCCCAGGTTGCTGCTGATGAAGGTGATGTCGTACCCCCGGGATTCGGCTTCCATTTTAAAGGCGTTGAGCAGCGCCGCGAAAAAAGGATGGGTCAGGCCGCTCTGGTATTCGTCGACAAACAGGACCCCCAGGTTGTGGGACCGGCTGGTCTTGAGCGTCCGGGCTGTGGCGTTGGGGAAATAACCCAGTTCCGCGGCGGCGCTGATCACGGCCTGGCGGGTCTCGTCGCTGATGTCGGAATACCCGTTGAGGGCCTTGGAGACCGTGGATACCGACAGTCCGCACGCGGCGGACAGATCGCGGATGGTCACGTGCTTCATGGCTTCACCTTCTGCGGATGTGCGGGCCCGGCGGCGGCAAAACAAGCCGAAGGGCAGTGATAAAAACGTTTAACTAAATCGTTTTCGTACTAATAATAGCAAAAGATGTGAAGGAAATCAATAGTTTTGCGAAGGTTTTTGTATTTTTTTTTTGCAATTTCACGGATCTGAGACGATCGGCGGAAAAAAATAAAAATATTCCCTGATTGCCCCCTTGCGTTTTTTTGCCGCATGCCGTATGCTATCCATGAAGGAGCCATTTTTGACATGCAATTTGGCTAAAACGTTTTCGATTACAATTGGGAGGTGTTTCCATGGAATACGGCCACTATGACGACAAGGCGCGGGAATTTGTCATTACCCGCCCGGATACCCCTTCTCCCTGGATCAACTATCTGGGAAGCGAAGCTTTCTTCACCCTGATGAGCAACACGTCCGGCGGCTATTCCTTTTATAAGGACGCGCGCCTGCTGCGCGTGACCCGCTACCGCTACAACAACGTGCCGATGGACGACGGCGGCCAGTACTTTTATGTGAAGGACGGCGCTGCGGTGTGGAATCCCGGCTGGCGTCCGGTGAAGACTCCCCTGGACGAATATGAATGCCGCCACGGCATGGGCTACACCTCCATCACCGGCAAAAAGAACGGCCTCAGGTGCACCGAGACCGCCCTGGTGCCGGTGGGCGTCGATGCCCTGGTGACCCGGGTGGTGCTCAAAAACGAATCCGAAGAGAAAAAGGACGTATCCCTCTTTTCCTTTGTGGAGTGGTGCCTGTGGAACGCCCAGGACGACTCCCAGAATTTCCAGCGCAATTTCTCCACCGGCGAGGTGGAGGTGGAAGGCAGCGTCATCTACCACAAGACCGAATACCGCGAAAGGCGCAATCATTTTGCCCTGTATGCCGTGAACGCGCCGCTGGAGGGCTTTGACACCGACCGGGAAACCTTCCTGGGCCTGTACAAGGGCTTCGGCGACGCCGAGGCGGTGTTCGAGGGCAAGAGCCGCAATTCCGTGGCCTCCGGCTGGGCGCCCATCGCCAGCCACCACGTAAAGGCTTCCCTGGCCCCCGGCGAGGAAAAGTCCTTCATCTTCGTCCTGGGCTACTGCGAGAATCCCGTGGATCAGAAATTCTCCGCACCCGGGGTCGTCAACAAGGCTCCGGCAAAGGCGTTGCTTGAAAAATTCCACACCGACGCGCAGTTTGAAGCCGCGATGAAAGCCCAGAAGGAATACTGGGAGAACATCCTTTCCATCTTCTCCATTTCCTCCGGCGACGAGCGCTTCGACCGCCAGGTGAACACCTGGAACCAGTACCAGTGCATGGTCACCTTCAACATGTCCCGGTCCGCCAGCTATTACGAGAGCGGCATCGGCCGCGGCATGGGCTTCCGCGACAGCTCCCAGGATCTGCTCGGCTTCGTGCACCTGATCCCCTCCCGCGCCCGGGAGCGCATCCTGGACATCGCCGCCACCCAGTTCGAGGACGGCAGCGCTTATCATCAGTACCAGCCCCTGACCAAACGCGGCAATTTCGAGGTGGGCAGCGGCTTCAACGACGATCCCCTGTGGCTCATCTTCGGCGTAGCGGCGTACATCAAGGAAAGCGGCGATTTCTCCATCCTCTCCGAAAAGGTGGCCTTTGACTGCGACCAGTCCAAAGCCGAGACGCTGATGGAGCACCTCAGGCGCAGCTATCATTACACCCTGGACCACCTGGGCCCCCACAAGCTCCCGCTGATCGGCCGGGCCGACTGGAACGACTGCCTGAACCTCAACTGCTTCTCCGAGACTCCCGGCGAAAGCTTCCAGACCACCGCCAACAAGGAGACCGGCATCGCCGAAAGCCTGTTCATCGCCGGCATGTTCGTCCACGTCAGCGACGATTACCGCACCCTGGCCCAGCGCTTCGGCTGGCAGGAGGAGGCCGACAGGGTCCCCGCCTGGAAGCAGGGCATGATCGACGCCATCGAAAAGAACGGCTGGGACGGCGAATGGTTCCTGAGGGCCTATGACGGCTACGGCAATAAGGTCGGCAGCCACGAGTGCAAGGAAGGCCAGATCTACATCGAGCCCCAGGGCTTTATCGTGATGGCCGGCGTGGGCAGGGACAACGGCATGGCCGAAAAGGCCATGGCCTCGGTCCGCGAAAAGCTTTTGTCCAAACACGGCGTGGCTATCCTGGCCCCGGCCTATACGGAGTACCACGTTGAACTGGGCGAAGTTTCCTCCTATCCCCCGGGATACAAGGAGAACGGCGGCATCTTCTGCCACAACAACCCCTGGATCGTCCTGGCGGAAGCCACCCTGGGCCACGGCGGCCGCGCCTTTGACATCTACCGTCGCACCTGCCCCGCCTATATTGACGACCAGAAGCTGCACCATACCGAGCCCTATGTATACAGCCAGATGGTGGCCGGCCCCGAGGCGCCCCGCTTCGGCCAGGCCAAGAACTCCTGGCTCACCGGCACCGCGG
>CAMJXZ010000272.1 GCA_946409855.1 uncultured Clostridia bacterium
ACCGCACCCAGGCCAGATAGTGCAACCGGTCGGTCCTGCTCAGCACGCCGTCCATGTCAAAAATCATTCCCTGATACCGCGGCATCCTTCATCATGCTCCCGTTATTGATTATTCAGGCAGCCCTGCCCGGACTGTTTCATTATACAGAACCGGCCCCGGTTTTGCAAGCCGCGGGCGGCAAAGAACGGTCAGACTCCTCTTTCATTCCGTTCCAGGAAGTTTATTTTTGCGTATTTCGCGCACTGGACCAGCAGCAGCTCGTCGTAGCCGTCGTTCCTTTCAAAGTGGATATACCCGATCTGCCAGAGGCCGAAGGCCGAGAAATTGCCGATGATCTCCCAGATGATCATCTCATTGTCCATAAGGGTCATCTGACGCAGCAGGCTGATCGCAAAAAGACTGACAAAAAAGAGCAGGTTGATGCGGTGGTATTTCTTTTCCAGCTCCTTGCCGATCCGCTTTTCTTCCATTTCAAAGTACATGACAAAGACTTCCCGGATCGTGGCCCGCATCGGCTCCGAAACGGGGCTCCCGCACAGCAGGTTGATCTCCAGCGGCATCGCCCCGGTGGACGCCAGAAAGCGGCTCACCGCGGACGCGTATTCCCCGTTGATCGCCATCTGGGGCCCCGCCTGGATGGTATTGAAGAAATCCCCCGGCTTCTGCAGCAGCAAATCCAGTACCGCGGGCTTCCGCTCGCTGATCCGTTTCCACTGGAAACGTTCCCGGTCCGTCTGGGTGAATGTGTAGGCGAGGACGATCATCATCAGCATGGTCAGGTCGATCAGGCCGTTCACTCTTTTCCCAAGGCTCCCGGTCATGCTCAGGATGATCACCGCGGCTTCCGCCAGGCACAGGATGATCAGGATCACCATGCCGGTCAGGTAATGCCGCTTCTTCCGGTAAAAAAACAGCCCCGCGCCGCCGGCCAGCACGCCGGTCAGGTTCTTGGCCCAGATGCCCCAGACCACCGGGAAATACTGAACATACGGCGAATCCATCTCCGTCAGGATCTGCCGGACGGACAGCTCATAGACCAGGTTGAGGACGGAAACCAGAATCATCCCGATCCCGAACCGCTTCAGGTTCCGGTAAAAAAGGTCCATCCGTCATCCTCTCCTTCCCGCCGGTACCGCCGGCCCCCTGTGTGTCCCAATATAGCATATTCCCGTGGATTATTCAATTGCGGATTGCTCTGCCGTCCGGATCCGGGAACCTCCGCGTCACCGCTCCCGCTCCGTCCGGTACGTGGGCGGTTCGGCTTGAAGCGTCTTTGGCGGGCGAAAAAGAGCCGCCGCGGCGCAACCCGCCGGTTTTGTCTGAATTTGTTCCGATCCGCCAACATGCCATATCTTCACGTCAGGCGCACGGCGGCATCGTCCGTTTCTGGAGATTGACTTTCCCCCTGCTCCATGTTATAATGTACAAAATTTATCGCATATGGAGGAAATGATAACATGAAAAAACTGCTTGCCTTCAGTCTGGCCGTCATTTTCGCTTTCGGCGGCGCCCTGGCCGCCGCGTCCGAGAAAGCGCCGGCCGGCGAAACCTACACGGAAGGGCTGATCTCCGTTTTTGTTCCCAAAGGCTGGGGGATATACCATTCGGATACCTTCAAGCCTTCCGTTGAAAATCAAGTCATGTTTAAGCTGATAAAAGGCTATTCGGAGAAAGATCCGGACAGTGAGTATAACGCAAACGTCAGTATCCAATATCACCCGACAGCGTCCGGACTGGCAAAACTTCTGAACGACGTGAAAATTACTGAAATCGCGCCGTTTACCCTGGGCGCGTTTACGTGGAGCGGCCGCCGTTATGTTGTTTTCGGGGAAAGATACTACGATCTTTGTGCCACCGGAGATTTCGAAGGCTGCATTCGAATCTCGATTGATCTGAACGAAAAAGAAAGCAAAAAGGCGAGCGAAACTGTCCCGCAGGACAAGGACCTGCTGGCCATCCTGAGCAGCATCACCCTTGCAGGGGAAACGGAGCAGCCCGAAGAGGAAAAACAGGCGCCCATGTTTACCTTCCATTGACCGTGCGGCGGCAAGGACGCAGACCCTGCCGCCTTTTCCTTATTCCGCAGGCGTTCCGTTCCCGTGTTCCGCAAAGCCGGTTCCTCGGCCGGCGCAGCGGCGCCGGAATTCCTGACCATCCTGTAAAAGCGAAAACATCTTTCCGGTTCCGTATCCATTCCCGTTCCTTGCGGACTTCCTGCTCCGGCGCCCGGCGTCTTTTCCGGGCGCCGGATGTTTTTGTCGGCGACTCGACAGAATTTTGTCGAGGACTCGATAAAAATTTTGTCGAGGACTCGACAAACGATCATACGTCTGCTATAATTCTGTCGAGAGGGGAGGGAGCATCATGGCGATTCCTGTCAGTATTGAAACACTGATCAGCGGGCAAACGGTGGAATCAAGCCGGGTCGAATTCAAGCGCGGGTTTAATCCGGCGCCCATCATCCGGACCATCTGTGCCTTCGCCAACGATATTGACAACCTGGGCGGCGGATATATCATCGTAGGCGCCGAAGAGGAAAACGGCGCTCCCCGGCTCCCGCCAGCCGGGATCCCGCGGGAACAGCTGGACGGAATTCAAAAAAAGCTGCTGGAGTACTGCCACGCCATTGAACCGCTGTACGAACCGGTCACCGAGCCTGTTCTGTATGGGGACGCATGGCTGCTTTTGATCTGGGTCCCGGGCGGGCACGGGCGGCCTTATAAAGCGCCAAAGGATGTGACTGCCTCAAAGTCCGATAAAGCGTATTATATCCGGAAATTTTCCAGCACGGTGGCCGCGTCTCACGAAGAAGAAAAAGACCTGTTTTATATATCCTCCAGCATACCGTTTGACGACCGGCCCAATCTCGCCGCGGAAATCGCCGATTTGGATATCGGCCTGATGCGGGAACATCTCCGGGAAATCGGCAGCAGCCTGTATCCCCTGTCTCTGCAGATGGATACGGCGGAGATTGCCGCCGACATGCAGCTGCTGGAGGGCCCCGCGGAAGACAGACGGCCGCTCAATGTCGGGCTCCTCATGTTTTCTGAACATATCCAGCGCTTTTTCCGTTACGCGCGGATCGAGGTCGTGGATATTCCTGACCCGACCGGCAACGGCATGACGGAAAAAACCTTTACCGGTCCCCTTCAGCGCCAGCTGCGCGACGCGCTTGCTTATCTTCAGAATTATGTCCTTCAGGAAGCCGTTCTCAAAGACGGCAAAAAAGCGGAGGCCGAACGGATCTGGAATTATCCCTACACCGCCGTCGAAGAAATCCTGTCCAATGCCGTTTATCACCGCTCCTACCAGATTCCGGAACCGATCACCGTACGCATTACCCCCGAGAGCATGGAGATTACCAGTTTCCCCGGTTTTGACAGAAGCATCAGCGACGCGGCGATCGCCCGGCAGGAAATACGGGCGCGGGCCTACCGGAACAGAAGAATCGGCGATTTTTTAAAGGAGCTGCGCCTGATCGAAGGCAGAAATACCGGTTTCCCGAACGCCAAAGCCGCGCTTGTGAACAACGGGTCCGGACCGCTTCGGTTTGAGATGGATCCGGACCGCAGCTATCTGTCCGTCACCATACCGGTACACGAGCATTTTCTGCCCGCAAAAAGGGCCGCAAAAGAAATGCAGTATGAACAGAAAATCATCGACTGCCTGAAAAACCGGAAGCTGGATCTGACAGGGCTGGCAAAAGAAATGGGATACAAAAGCATTTCCGCGAAGCTGCGCACCGCCGTTGAGTCCCTGATCCGGCAGCAAAAAATACAGCAGATCACAGACGGCCGGAAAATAAAATACACAGCCTGATCCTGCAGGTACCGGATCATCCATTTGCCGCCGCGGGGAGACCGCTCTTGCGCGCACGGCGGGAATCACGCAAAACGCCGCCCCGTTTCCGGGGCGGCGGATCATTTCATCTGATCAATCAACCGTGTAGGGCAGCAGCGCGATGGCACGGGCGCGCTTGATGGCCTCGGACAGCTGGCGCTGATGCTTGGCGCAGTTGCCGGTCACACGGCGGGGCAGGATTTTGCCGCGCTCGTTGATGTAGCGGTGCAGACGGCCGGCGTCCTTATAATCGATATATTCGATCTTGCTGACGCAGAAGTCGCACACCTTGCGGCGCGGACGGCGGCGGGCGCCGCCATGCGGACGGGGTTTCCGTTCGCCGCGATCTTCAGACATATGTACATCCTCCTTCTTTCAAAACTCAGAAAGGCAGTTCCTCTTCATCGACCTGCACAAAGCTGCTCCCCTGCGGCACGGAGCCTACGCCGGAATAGCTGTCCGAAGGAGCATCGGCGGGGGCGCCGCTCTCGTTCTTCGGGGTCAAGAATTCGACGTCGTCCGCGTTCACTTCCAGGGTGGCGCGGGTCGTCCCGTCGTTGCCCTGATAGGTGGAAACGCTGACAGAGCCGGTCACCGCGACCTTGCGGCCCTTGGCCAGGTAGCGCTGGCAGTTTTCCCCCAGCTGCCGCCAGGCGGACACGCGGAAGAAATCCGCTTCCGGCTGATTGCCGGCCGCATTGCTCGAACGCCTGCGGTTGACCGCGACGGTGAAGGAGCACACGGAGATGCCGCTGGACGTGGTGCGCAGCTCGGG
>CAMJXZ010000273.1 GCA_946409855.1 uncultured Clostridia bacterium
CCTGCAGAACAGGGATCAGCTCCTCCTCGCAGGCTATGGTCATCAGGCCGCAGCCGGTACGCAGGGCGGCCAGGGCGGCCATTCCTGCGGCGCCGGCCATCCCCGGGCTGCCTGCGTACAAAAGCACCCGTCCGGCGTTCCCCTTGTGCATGTCCGCTTTTCTTTCGGGAAGCAGGGAAGAAACATCCGCGGGTTCAACCTCGAAAAGCTGCGTTTCCGGGATGCCGTTCGGCAGGTGGATTGGGCAATGGATCACCCGGCCGCAGAAGGAGCGGTCCGGCCCAAGCAGCACGCCGGTCTTGGGATAGCCCAGCGAAAGCGTCCAGTCCGCCCGGACGCACAGCGGGACGCCGTCTGTGCTGCGTGCCGCCGTTCCCGTCTTCCCGTTCAGGCCCGAGGGGATGTCCACCGAGAAAACCAGCGGGATGCGCGCCTGATTCATCCGGAGGATCCAGGCGTCATAAGGCGCCTGCGGCGCGCCGTGAAAGCCGGTGCCGAAAAAAGCGTCCACCGCAAAATCAAACGGGAACGCGTCCGGCAATGTCCGCATGACGGGAATGCCGAGCGCTTCCGCGGTACGGAAGTTTTCCTCCGCCTGCGGGGTATTGGGCGGGGACGGCATGAAAACGGTCACCTGAAGGCCGTCCTTCTGAAACAGCCTGGCCAGGCCCAGACCGTCTCCCCCGTTGTTCCCGCGGCCGCAGAAAACGGCGGCGGAGCGGGCTTCCTTGGGCAGTTTCAGGCTGATCTGCCGGTGCATCTCCCGGGCGGCGTCCTCCATGAGCAAAAGCGGGGAAACGCCTTTCTCAAAGGCTTCCCGCTCCAGCGCCTGCATCTGCCGGGGCTCTAAAACCGGGCGCATCGTCATCCCTCCAGTATGCAGACAGCGGCCGCCATGCCGCCGTCATGGGTGATCGAAAGATGGGCGGCTTCCGCCTGCCTTTCGGCCAGCTGTTCTTTCTGCTTATCGCCGAGCAGATAATAAGGCGCTCCCCTTTCATCATGGGCCACCCGGATCTCACACATCGACAGGCTGCTGATCCCCGTGCCCAGCGCTTTTAAAAAAGCCTCCTTGGCGGCAAACAAGCCCGCCGCCGTCTGGGCAGCCATCGCCTTTTTCGAAAGGATATAAGCCTGCTCTTCCTCTGAAAAGATCCGCAGCAAAAAACGCGGATGGGTGAGCGCGTCCTCCATCCGCTTGATTTCGCACAGGTCGATCCCAAGCCCCCGGATCATCTGGCGGAGAGCACCGCGTTCACGATGGCGCGGGCGGTGACTTCAGCCGCGGCGGCACAGAGCTTGACGAAATTGATCTCCCGGTCCACCTGCCCGGTGGCCAGCGCAAAGACGGTATCGCCGTCCATCTGCGTATGCACGGGCCGGATCGTCCGGGCCAGGCCGTCATGGGCGACATCCGCCAGGCGGTTGGCCTGTTCCTTTGAAAGCCTGGCGTCGGTGGCCACCACGCCGATCGTGGTATTGCTGCCCGGGGCCGGGATGCGCACCTGCTGCGGCACCGGCGCGGTGCCCCAGAGCAGGTTTTCCGAGGAAATCGCTGTGCCGTCCGGCATATGGGCGGAACCGATCATTTCGCCGGTACGGGGGTCATACACATCCCCAACGGCATTGACGGCGACCGCCGCGCCGACGGTGATCCCTTCCGGCAGCGTGATGGACGCGCTGCCGATCCCGCTGTCCTGCGGGACACTGCCCGGGACCAGCTTCCCCACCGTGCAACCGCAGCCGGCGCCGAACCGTCCCTGCTGCATGCCCTTCCGGGCGGCCATGCAGGCGGCGCGGCCCATCGCGGCGTCCGGGCGGATCTTGCTGTCCCCCACGGACAGGTCGTACAGCACCGCCGATGGGACGATGGGGATAACGGCGTCGCCCATATCCAGGCCGATGCCGCTGTTTTCCAGAAAGCGCATCACGCCGCCGGCGGCGTCCAGCCCAAAGGCGCTGCCGCCCGCCAGTACGACCGCGTGCACCTTTTCGACCAGGTTGCCAGGCCGGAGCAGGTCCGTCTCCCTGGTGCCCGGCGCGGCGCCCCGGACGGAACAGCCGCCCACCGCCCCGTCCTTTTTGCAAAGCACCACGGTCACGCCGGTACGGGCAGCCGCGTTCTCGGCCTGGCCCACCCGGATGCCGTGCACCTTCGTGATATCCCCCGGAAAGATCATGTTCTTCACCTGCCCATCCGTTACCTGTAATGTTTATCCAGCCAGTCGGCCAGCTCGCGAATCACTTCATCCCGGTTTGTCTCGTTGAACAGCTCGTGCCGCGCGCCGTCATAGAGGTGGACCGATACATCCGCCATGCCGGCCTTGCGGAACTGAGCGGCCACTTCCAGCACGCCCTTGCCCATCTGACCGACCGGATCCCTGTCGCCGGACATGAAATAGACCGGCAGTTTCTTGGGCATCGCCTCCAGCCGCTGCAGCCTGGTCAGCTGCTGCAGCCCCTCAAAGAAGTCCCGGAAGGCGCGCCCGGTAAACACAAAGCCGCAGTAAGGATCGGCGATGTACCGGTCCACGCTCGCTTTATCCCTGCTCAGCCAGTCAAACGCGGTCCTGGCCGGTTCAAAAGCCTTGTTGTTGCCTGAAAACGCCAGTTTGTCCACGCTTTTTGCGGGCTTTGACGGATTCGCCAGGCTGGCCGCCGTCTTGGCGGCTATGCAGAGCGCGGGCGGGAACCAGCCCGTGCCGGACAGGATCAGCCCGTCCAGGTCGGCCCCGTAGCGCAGCACATATTCCCTGGCCAGGAACGAACCCATGGAATGGCCCAGCAGCACCACAGGAAGGCCGGGCAGCTGTTTTTTGATCGCCTGGGTAACGGCATACCCGTCCTCCATGATATTGATCCAGCCGTCTTTCCCGTAGAAATAGCCGAGCTTTTCCTGGGGCGTCTCCGGCCCGTGGCCCTGATGGTTGTGGCCGGCAACGGCATACCCGCGCTTTGCCAGGTCCTGCGCGGTCCGGTCATACCGGGCGATATGCTCCGCCATTCCGTGAAACAGCTGAATCACGGCCCGGGGCTTTCCCTCCGGCAGCCACACAGAAACAGAAATACCCGCGCGGTGCGGCGAATCGACGGTCCATACAGCAGACGCAGGCATCCCATCACTCCTTTACACCTGATATAGGCCGATCTTTTTGTACACCTTCCGTAGGGTCCGGAAAGCGATGGCATGGGCCTTTTCGGCGCCTTCCTGGAGCACCCGGTTAATATATTCCTTGTCCTTGATCAGTTCCTGATAGCGGGCCTGGATCGGCGAAAGGGTGTCGATCACGGCCTGCGCGGTCGCTTCCTTGAGCGCGCCGTACCCCTGGCCGGCCAGCGCCTGCGCTTCTTCCTGCGGGGTAGTGCCCTTAACGGCGGACAGGATGCTCAAAAGGTTCGAAACGCCGGGCTTGTTTTCCGGGTCATACCGGATCTCCGCGTCGGAATCGGTGACGGCCCGCTTGAACTTCCTGCGGATCACGTCCGGCGCGTCCAAAATGGCGACATAGCTGTCTTCCGCGTCGGATTTGCTCATCTTCCGCGTCGGATCCGTCAGGCTCATGATCCGGGCCGTCGTCTTGGAGATATAGCCTTCGGGGATCGTGAACACATCCCCGTAAATGCCGTTGAAGCGGCCGGCGATATCCCGGCAGATTTCCAGGTGCTGCTTCTGGTCCGCCCCCACGGGCACCACATGGGTCTGGTACAGAAGAATATCAGCGGCCATCAGCACCGGGTAGGTAAAGAGGCCGGCGTTGATATTGTCGGCATGCTTCTGGCTCTTGTCCTTGAACTGGGTCATGCGGCTCAGCTCGCCCATATAGGTGAAGCAGTTGAGGATCCACGCAAGCTCCGTATGTTCCGGCACGTGGCTCTGGCAGTAGATGATGTTCTTTTCCGGGTCCAGCCCGCAGGCCAGATACAGCGCGATCAGCGACGCGGAATTGCGCCGGAGGGCCGCCGGATCCTGCCGCAGGGTCAGCGCGTGCAGATCCGCCACGCAGAACAGGCAGTTATACTGTTCATGCAGCAGCACGAAATTGCGCAGCGCCCCCACGTAGTTGCCCAGCGTAATGCTGCCGGAAGGCTGTATGGCAGAAAACAGATTCTTTTTCTGTACGGTTTCATTTGCTTGTTCCATCGGTTTCGTCCGCGCCGGAGCCCGGCGCCCCCCTCCCCATTATGATGAAGAAATTGTATCACTTTTTTGTTTTCCTGTAAAGCGGAACAACATAAACAAATCCTGTCCGGCCTCATCCGGCGATGTCCCGGGTCCCCTCCCGTACGGATGCCGGAGCTGAATTTCTTTTTTTTTCGGAACATCCGAAATTTCTTCCTGATTTTCGCTCATTTCCCCTATTCAACCCGTTGACATCCGGTTCAAAATGTGGTAATATTCCATCCGTTACAAGCAGAAGCTGCCCGCTTCTCTCCGTACGGCGCACGCTGGTACGGGTTCACGGCACACAAAATGATTCTGTCATTCTGTCAGCGGGTGGTTTTTGCCCGCTGATTTTTATTTGGAGGTGCATCGTCATCAACACGGAACTGCAAATCA
>CAMJXZ010000274.1 GCA_946409855.1 uncultured Clostridia bacterium
GCCGCGCTGTCGTCCTTGACGAACGCCCCGGAATCGATTATGATATGGATAAGTTGTAAATCACATGAACGGAAGGACAGAAAGATGGTTACGAATGACAAGAGCATCGTGGAGCTGAAACATTTTATCCTGCGGGAGGTCTGCCGCCACGCCTGGGACGGGATGCTGGACCAGGAAAGCACCGAGCGGATCGTGATGTCGGTCAGCCCGGGCCCCAAGCCGCAGTACCGCTGCTGCGTCTATAAGGAGCGGGAGATCGTCCGGGGCCGCATCCGCCTGGCCATGGGGAAAAGCCCCGAGGTCAGCTACCCGACGGACAACGTGGTCGCCGTCATTCCGGCGGCCTGCGACGACTGCCCGATCCAGGATTATTTCGTGTCGGACATCTGCCGTTTCTGCCTGGGCAAGGCCTGCCTGAATTCCTGCCGCTTCGGCGCCATCACCCCCGGCGATACGAAGATGCGGATCGACCCCAACAAGTGCAAGTCCTGCGGCCAGTGCGCCAGAGCCTGTCCCTTCGGGGCGATCATCCACCAGGAGCGTCCCTGCAAAAAGGCCTGCCCCGTGGGCGCCATTTCCTATAACGAAGCCGGCATCTGCCGGATCGACGAGGAAAAGTGCATCCATTGCGGCCACTGTATCCACGCCTGTCCCTTCGGGGCCATCGGCTCCAAGATCTACGCGGTGGACGTGATCAACGCCATCCGGGCAGGCAGGCGGGTCATCGCCATGTGCGCCCCGGCGACGGAAGGGCAGTTCGGGCAGGAGATCGGGATGGCGGCCATCCGCGCGGCCCTCAAAAAGGCCGGCTTTGCCGACATGGTCGAGGTGGGCCTTGGCGGCGACATGACGGCCGCCTACGAGGCCCTGGAATGGATCGAGGCCCGGAAGGAAGGCCGGATCATGACCACCTCCTGCTGCCCGGCGTTTATCTCCATGCTGCGCCACTATTTCCCCAAACAGTACGAGGAAAACAAGTCCGACACGGTCTCCCCGATGGTGGCGGTGTCCCGGTACCTGAAGGCCATGGATCCCGACTGCGTGACCGTGTTCATCGGCCCCTGCATCGCCAAGAAGGGGGAGACCCTGAACCGGTTCGTCCGGGACCCGGCGGACTACGCCATGACCTACGGCGAAATGGTCGCCCTGCTGGATTCAAAGGGGATCGCCATCGAGCCGGTTCAGGAGGATTACCAGGAAGCGTCCGTCTTCGGCAAGCGCTTTGCCGGCAGCGGCGGCGTAGCCAGCGCCGTGCTGGAGGTTATGCGGGAAATGGGCGAGGATACGGAAGGCATCCGCCTGATGACCTGCGCCGGCGGCGAAGACTGCAGGAAGGCCATGCTGCTCCTCAAGGCCGGCAAGCTGAACGCGGACTTTGTGGAGGGTATGATCTGCCCCGGCGGCTGCGTCGGCGGCCCCTCCAAGCACCAGGCGGAAGCGCTGGTGATGAAGGCCCGTTCGGAACTGCTGGCCAAAGCGGACGGCCGGAAGATCCTGGACAACCTGAAAAAGTACCCGATGGACCGGTTCTCCATGCACCGGGACGGCAGCATGCCCGAGCAGGGGCAGCCGCTGCCCTGGCAGCCCGGCGCGGAGCCGTAAGCCGCGCGTCCTTCCGCCGCGTGATCCGGAGCGGCCGTTTCCTTTCCGATTTGATTCTGATCTGCAGGAGGTATTTGATATGCTCGCGCCGTTTTCCCCTTACCTGACCGGCATCGCGCCGGGGCTCAAGGCGCTGATCCGTCTTCTGTCCGCGCGGTATGACTATGTCAGCGTCCTTTCCACGGATTCCGTGGGCTTCGGGGTGCGCATTTCCCAGCGCGCCAAGTCCGTCGAGAACCGCACCATGACCACCGAGCGGGGCACCGTCGTCCGGGTATACAAGGACGGGCTGTACAGCGAGGCGGCCTTCAACCATTTCGACCCCGCGCGCCCGGAGGATACCGCCCGGGAGATCACCCGGGAGCTGGACAGCCAGCTGGCCCTGCTCAGGGACAGGCAGATCGCCCCGTATGAAACGGACAGGCTGCCGGACGAGCCCCAGACCCTCTTCATCGAGATGGAAACCGGGCGCCTGCCCGAGCAGGAGGATATGGGCCGGCTGATCGACGCCCTGTCCGCCATTTCGGACGAGGGCATGAAGCGGGGCGAAAACATGCTGGACTGCACCGCCACCGCCCAGTCCACCCACATCTGCAAGCTGTTCCTGACCGAAAACCGGGACCTGCGGCAGTCCTACGTCTATTCGGAGGGCGGCGTCGCCTGCGTCGCTTCCCGGGACGGCCGCACGGAAATGAGCCACGAGGGCATCTCCGGCCGGGAAGGCCCGGAGCTGTTTGACCGGCTTTCCGGCACCCTGGACGAGGCGCTCAGGAGCGTACAGGAGCTGCTCGGGGCGGAGCGCGCCGTGCCCGGCGAGTACGACATCATCACCGCGCCGGACGTTACCGGCCTGATCGCCCACGAGGCCTTCGGCCACGGGGTGGAGATGGATATGTTCGTCAAGCGCCGCGCCCTGGGGGCGGAGTACCTGGGGAAGCGGGTCGGGTCCGATCGGGTGACGATGCACGAGGGCGCGCTGTGCGCGGTGGACGTGACCTCCTACGCCTTTGACGACGAGGGCACCCCCGCCGGCGACGTGACCGAGATCAAGAACGGCATCCTGCAGACGGGAATCTGCGACGCGCTGAGCGCCCTGCGCCTCAAAACCGTTCCCACCGGCAACGGCAAGCGGGAAAACTTCGAGCACAAGGTCTACACCCGCATGACCAATACCCTATTTGATTCCGGCACGGACACCCTGGAGGACATGATCGCCTCCATTCAGCACGGATACCTGCTCAAGGGCATCGCCTCCGGCATGGAGGACCCCAAGCACTGGGGCATCCAGTGCATCATCGAAAAGGGGTACGAGATCCGGGACGGGAAGCTTACCGGCAAGGTGATCGCCCCCGTCGTGATGACCGGCTATGTGCCGGACCTGCTGGGCTCCGTTTCGATGGTCAGCGGGGACCGCGGCGTCTTCGGCAACGGCGGCTGCGGCAAGGGACACAAGGAATGGGTCAAGGTCGCCGACGGCGGCCCCTACCTGAAAGCGAGAGGGAGGCTGGGCTGAGATGCTGAACATCATTCTGGAAGAACTGAAGAAAGCTTCCCCCGACGGCTGGGAAGTGACGGATACCCAAACCCTGGGCTGGGAATTCTATCTGATCCGCCATCAGCTGGACCAGAACCGCGCCAAGCGGGTGGAGCACATCCGGGTCAAGGTGTACCAGAAGTCCGGGGACGGCGCCTTCCTGGGCGCCGCCGCGGGGGAGATCGCGCCCACCGCCACCCGGGAAGAGGCCGCCCGGCTGATCGCCCAGCTGAAGGCCAGCGCCGCGCTGGTCAAAAACCCGGCCTATACCCTGAACCGGCCCGACGGGAGCGAGCCCCAGGCGCCCGGCGCCCTGCCGGACCCGGCGGCGACGGCCGGGGCCTTCCTGGACGCGCTTGCCCGGCTCCCGGAAACGGAAACCGCGTACCTGAACTCCGCGGAGATCTTTGTCCATTCCGTCCGCCGCCGGCTGATCACCAGCGAAGGGATCGATGTGGAAAGCGTCTACCCCGCCTCCACGCTGGAGGCCGTGCTGAACGCCCGGCGGGACGATCATGAGATCGAGCTGTACCGGCTGTACCATTCCGGTTCCTGCGACGGGGAAGAGACCCTGCGCAGCCTGAGCGAGACCCTGCGCTTCGGGGAGGACCGGCTCAGCGCCGTGCCCACCCCCGCCCTGGGCAAAGCGGACGTGCTGTTTTCCACGGACGCCGCGCTGGAGATCTATCAATGGTATGCCGCCCGGATGAACGCCTCGATGAAGTTCCGCCGCCTGTCCGACTGGGAGATCGGCGCTTCCGTCGCCCCGGACGCCCCGGGCGACCGGGTGACCCTGCGCGCCCGGGCCAGCCTCCCCAACTCTTCCGAAAACGCCGCCTATGACGCGGAAGGCGCGAAGGTGGAGGACGCGGTGATGATGGAGGACAACGTCCCCCGCCGCTTCCTGGGCAGCCGCCAGTTCAGCCAGTACCTGGGCCTGGCCGCTTCCTTCAACCCCGGCAACTACGAGGTCACCGGCGGCACGGCGGCCGAAGCGGAGCTCCGCGCCGGGGATCATCTGGAAATCGTGGAGTTTTCCGATTTCCAGGTCCATCCCGTCACCGGGGACATCGCCGGGGAGATCCGCCTGGGCTACCTGCGCCGGGATGGAAAGACCGCCGTGGTCACCGGCGGCTCCGTCTCTGGCACCATGAACGATTTTGCCGGCACCATGCGCATGTCCAAAGAATCCCGCCAGTACAACAACTGGCTGATTCCTGCCGTGACCCTGCTGCGTGACGTGACGGTGACCGGGGCGGAATGAAACGAAAGGGGGACTGCGTCCCCCTTTCGAAAACCCCCAAAGCGCCTTTGCCTCTCGCCCCTGCTGGATTCCAGGGCCTGCCGGCCCGTTCTCGCTGAAAACAGGCCACTGGCCTGTTTTCCGG
>CAMJXZ010000275.1 GCA_946409855.1 uncultured Clostridia bacterium
GTATTGGAACGCTCCAGCTGGAGCGCGGCGTAGGGCATGCCGAACAGGAAGCCTTCCCTGCGGCAGAGGGCGGAAAGCTCCTCCAGCGTTTTTACCGCCTTTACCTGCCGCACGTATTCCATCACCGGTTCCAGCCCGTCTTTTTCACGGCGTTCCGTGTCCATGATCAGGGACGTGATGATCTTAAGGGCTTTGGTCTCGGTGGTCGCCCCGGCGTCCACCATGCTCCAGATCTCGTCCGTCATTTCCTTTACGACGCGGGATCCGATGCTGTCGCTTTCCTGCCCTTCCATGGGGGGCCGGGCGGGCTGCGAGTGCAGGTCGTAATTGACGTTCAGGTAATAATTGTCTTCCAGTGCGGGCCGTTCCTTCGGCAGGTTCCCGGGCAGCTCCGCATTCACCCAGGGCTTGCCCTCCAAATGATCTTCGGCAAGGACGCCCGTGAAAAGGCCGGCCAGAATACATACGGCCAGCAGGATCCCGATCGCTTTTTTCATTTCAATGCTCCTCCTTCATGCTTCGGCCCTCCGGTCCGGCGGCGTGCCTGCCTCCCGGGCTTACACCTGTCCCGGCCTCCGGGCGTCTGTTCAGTTCCGTCGTGTTTGTCTTTTTCATTATACTATTCCGTGTCAATCGCGCCCCGTGCGCGCTGCGCTTTTTTGCCTGTCCGGGCTTATCCCGGCGGGGGCATGAATCTATACGCATGTGTCCGGGCAGCGGCAGGGGAACAGTGAAAAAAAACGTTATATCGTTGGGAACGCCGGGGAACTGTGCTATACTTTTAAGGGGCTCCGCCCGGCATACCCGCGGGGCGTCCCGGAAAACGGAAGGAACGCGCCCGGGTGCATGTTTCCGCATCGCAGGGCGCGGCGAAAAGGGGAGGGAAAACCGTATGCCCTGGAAGTGTCCCAGGTGCGGCAGGGTGTTTGAACGGCAGGACCAGCACCATTTCTGCGAAAAACCGCAGACGATCGACGATTACATCGACTCGCAGGACCCGGCGGCGCAGCCGAAGCTCCGGGAGATCAGGGCCATTCTGCGGTCCGCCCTTCCGGACGCGGAGGAGCGCATTTCCTGGTCGATGCCGACTTACCGGAAAGGGAGGAACCTGATCCACTTCGCCGCGGCCAAAAAACACATCGGTCTTTATCCCGGCGGCGAGGCGGCGGAGGTGTTTGCCGGGGAACTGGAGGGCTATGACGTAAGCAAGGGCACCATACGCCTGCCTTATGATAAGGACCTGCCGGCGGACCTGATCGGCAGGATCGCCGTGTGGTGCCGTGACCGGTACGGGAAATGACGGAAAGGAGCCAAAGTATGATTGAAATATTACGGGTCCGTTTTTTCGCGAACCCAAAGCGTCACGCGGACGTAAAATGGGAAGATGTGGAAGCACGACTGCGCCGGGATCCGCGGGCGCTTGACATCCTGGGGCGAATGGAGGAAAGCGGCGGCGAACCGGACACGATCGGTTTTCTGCCCGGCGCCGCTGGGCTGGTCTTCTGCGACTGTTCCGCGGAATCTCCCGCCGGACGCCGCAGCCTGTGCTATGACGACGCGGCGCTTTTGAAGCGCAAAAATAATCCGCCGCCTGGGAGCGCAGTACACCAGGCGTATGAAATGGGCGTGGAACTGATGCCGGAAACGCTCTACCGCAGGCTTCAGGAGCTTGGGGAGTTCGACCTGAAGACTTCGTCATGGATCTTGACCCCGGACGGGATCAGGCAGAAAGGCGGGGCCCTGTTTTGTGAAAAGCGGTATGGCAGGGTATTCACTTTCCATAACGGGGCTGATTCCTATTACGGCGTTCGCGGGTGGAGGGGCTGGTTCTGCGTGTCATGACAGGGAAAGGCCGTGCCTGTTTCGTGACGGCGCGGGCTTTTTCGGCGAATAGTCAGGAAGGTGTTTTTCATCTGCCGCGTTCGCGGTGCGCCGATGGATGGGGGACCTCATCCGGCGGCTTCGCCGCCACCGTCCGGGGCTGCCGCCCGCCTTCCTCCTGAAACCGCTGCGGATCGCTCCCGCACGCGGAAAACGGAATGACCCATATAAACCGGGAGGGTCCCCTGCACAGGGGGCCCTCCCGCGTACTTTTTACAGCGCCTCAGGCGCGCATATTCCCGCGCGGCACGGCGTGAGCGCGGGAAGCGCGCGTCCTCCGGGCACGCTCAAACCGATCCGCGTCAGTACATCTCGTCCATGATCTGGTTCAGCCTCTGGCGGTCGTAGAAGCTGGACAGCTTCGTCAGGGTCACGTCGGGCTCCACGCCCCGGTCCACATCGTAGAAGGAGCCGTTTTTCACAAAGGCCAGGCGCCTGTAGCCGGAGATCCTGAACACGGTGCCCCAGGCCGTGGTCATATACTGCACCACGCAGCTGCCGCCGCCCGACTGGGTGCCCAGCAGGGTCACAAGGCCGCTGGTCTTGAACACCCAGGGCACCAGGTTGGCGCAGGAGAAGCTGACGGGCGAGGTCAGGCAGTACAGGGCGTAGTCGCCGGCCAGGTAGTCCTTGTCGTCAAATACGCGGTCCAGGTTGGCGTCCACGGCATACTGGCTGGTCCCCTGGGCGCCGGTAAAGGTGTTCACGTTGGTGACGGTCGCTTCGCCCAGGAACCAGCCCATGACGAATACCGCCGCATCCGCCTGGCCGCCGATGTTGTTGCTCAGGTCCAGCACCACCCGCTGGATGGGGCTGCCCTCCCGGGTGATCTTGCGGTGCGCGTACAGGATGAGGGACACGGTGTCCGTGACGGATTTGGGATCGTCCAGGTTCAGGGAGTAGTAATCGAAGTCGGAATCATACTGGAATTCGTCGAAGGTGACGTACGCGGTGTTGCCCACCTCCTGGTAGTAATACCAGCCGTCGGGATTATACCTTGCGCGGGCCGAATTATACATCTTGGTATACCGGCTGTCCATAATGGAGGAAAAACCGTAGCCCCGGTCTTCCAGTTCCCTGTCCAATCCGGTCAGCCAGGAATTGTATTTGTAGCTGCTGTGCAGGTCGTCCAGGTAGTAGTGGATCAGGTTGACCAAAGCCTGGTCGGCCACGGCGGCGTCCGGGCTGGTCAGCTGTTCATAGTAATCGGTGCGCGCCACCAGCTCCATGAAGCTGGAAATGCTGTGGGCGTCCTTCAGGCCGTAGAAGTTGTCCAGCTCCATGCACAACTCGCCCAGGCCGTACTCGGCGAATTCGGGGCTGCGCTGCCCGCCGGCCGCGCTGTAATACAGTTCGCCCAGCTGCGTTTTTTCCAGGACGGTCTCGCCCGCCTCGTTCTGTTTTTCCTGCACGAACATCCCGGGGGCGCCCAGGAAAATGGCTTCCCCGTTGTAAGCCTGGATGATGGAGGCGGAGGGCATGCAGAGGGTCAGCTCCAGCGCTGTATGCAGCGGCAGCAGGTATTTGCCGTCCTGCGCCGCGTAGGGGATCCGGTACTCGTCCAGGAAGATCGCCTGGGAGTTGCCCGGGCGGTTCATCAGCGGGTCGCCTGTGCGCTTGAACAGCTCCGGCTGGTTTTTGCTGTTCACGCCGGGATGGTACAGGATGTCCAGCCGGTTTTGGCCGGACTCCGCCGCAAAGGTATCAAAGTTGGTGTAGATCACGGTGCCCATATCAAAGCTGAACAGCACGGCGGAGTCGTTTACGGTGTTGAGGATGGCGTACAGCTGGGCTTCCTCGTCCCACATGCCGGACAGCACCGGGTTTGTCTTCAGCGCTTCCGCTATCTGGGCTTCCACGTCCATCAGGTCCGGCAGGTTCAGGTAGGGCATGTCCGCCACGCTGTCCAGGAAATACAGCGGCACTTCCCGGGGCAGGCGGCCCACGCCGCTCAGGTACAAGGGCACCTGCTTTGTTTCGATCTGATGGGTCTGCTGCGTTTCCTCCGCAGCCGGCGCCTCGCCCAGCGCCGCGCAGCAGCCCAAAGCCAATTCGGCGCTGAGCAGGATGCTGATGATCTTCTTCATATTTGTTCTCCTTCTTTCCGGCAGCTGTTCAGGCACACCTGCCGCGCTGGGGATCCCGTCCCCGCATGATCCATGCGGTATTAATTCTGCAAATATGAATAAAACCCTTTTTGCGCGGTTTTTTTCCAAAATCAGCGCCGCACGGCGTCCCGAGGCGCTGCCATGGCGCCTGTACGGTGCGTATATACCTTTGTCCGGCCGGAAGACCGGACCGAATGTAAGAAAGCATCAGGCCCTCCGGGGCGGAAAGAGGAAGAAGATATGAGCATCAATACGGCAAAAAAGAACAGGCCGGTCATCAAACGGTTTTTACTGGGACTTCTGGTCCTGGTTCTGTGCTTCGCGGCTGGCCTGGCGGCGGCGGAGGAAACCGGGGAACAGGGCCCCCGCCCCCACGCGGAGATCGGGACGGTCGCCCTTCAGGACAACGGGCTCCCGGTGGTGTACCTGACCATCGACCCGGACGAATACCAGAAGGTGATCGAAAGCAACATGCACGACTACCAGGCCAAAGGCGCGTCCGTCCGCATCACGGTGCCGGAG
>CAMJXZ010000276.1 GCA_946409855.1 uncultured Clostridia bacterium
CCGGTCGGCTGCGCCGATCCGGCGAATAAATCGCCGGACGGACACGGGCTTCGCGTCGCTCTGTCCCCATCGTATCTCTCTCACATCTTGACTTTCCCCATCTTTGCCTGCCCCGTGAACGTGACCCCGGGCCGCTTTTTCCGTCCAGCCTCAAACACTTCATCTCGACAGGAAGCGGTGTTCCGGTGTATAATCATCCTGCCGGTCCGCTTCCGCCGGCCCGGCATCCGTCCGGCCCAAGCTCAAAGAGGAGATCAAAAGCATGCAGAACAAGACCATCCGCCTGATCATCATCATCGCCGCCGCCGTTCTGGTCGTGCTGGCCGGCATCCTCGTCGGCATGCATCTCCTCCGCAAGCGGGTCGACATCATCATCTTCATGGGCCAGTCGAACATGGCCGGAAGAGGGATCACCGACAGCCGCTGGCCGGAAGAAGCGCCGGCGGTCACCGAAGGCGCGGGCTGGGAATTCCGGGCGGTTTCCGACCCTTCCAGGCTGTACCCCCTCGAAGAACCGTTCGGGCTGAACGAAAACAGTCCGGGCCGCATCGACGACGGGCAGAAAAAGACCGGCTCGCTGGTTTCCTCGTTTATCAACGCCTACTACGCAGGCAACGGGAAGGTGCCCGTCGTCGCGGTATCCGCCTCCAAGGGCGGGACGGAAATCGCCCGCTGGTCCGGCCAGGGCATCTTTCTGGCCGACGCGCTGGAAAGGCTTCAGGCCGCCAGGACGTTCGTCGGGCAGTCCGAATACGCCGTCCGGCACGTGTACGCGGTATGGTGCCAGGGCGAATCGGACGCGGACTATCATACGAAAAAAAGCGACTATGAAGCCGCGTTTGAGGACATGGTCGGCCAGCTCAAAAACGCGGGGGTCGAAAAAGTATTCATGATCTCCATCGGCCGTCTCAACGATCCCAGCCAGTGGGACCTGTACGACGATATGATCACCTGGCAGGCCGGACTGGCGGACCGGATGCCCGATGTGGTCCTGGTGGCGGACGACTTCAAAACCATGCGGGACCGGGGCCTCATGAAGGACGCGTTCCACTACTACCAGCAGGGCTACAACGAATGCGGCGCCATCGCCGGGCAGAACGCCGCCCTGTATGTGACCAGGGGAAAAACCGGCCCGCTCAGCTTTTCGGACCAATGATCCGTAAGCGCCGGCATGCCGCGGAGCCGGGCATCCGGCCGGTTAATCAATCAGACCGCCGTCAGCGTTAGGAGGACAATGCGATGAAACAATGGAAAATGATCTGCGCGCTCACCCTGTGCGTAAGCCTGCTGCTTTCCGTGGCGGTCTGCGCGGGCGAAGGCCCCGCCGCCGGGGAGATGCCGGCCGAAACCATCGGCCGCGGGAAAAAAGTGTACTTCGCGGGCCCCATGTTCAACCAGGCCGAAAAGGATTTCAACCTGGCCGTGGTGCACGTGCTGGAAGAATTCGGCTACGAGGTCTTTCTGCCCCAGCGGGACGGGATCGAGGCCGCCCAGCTGGAAGGGAAGACCGAGGAAGAGCTCACCCGGATGATCTTTGACCTGGACGACAGCGAGGTACGGAAAGCCGACATCCTCTTCATGAACCTGGACGGCCGGGTGCCCGACGAAGGCGCCTGCGTGGAGCTGGGGATCGCGTACGCCCTGGGCAAGCGCTGCTACGCCTTCAAGACCGACACCCGCACCATCGAGCTCGGGCTCGACATCAACCCGATGATCAGCGGCTGCATGATCCGGGTCTTCAAGAATTTTGACGGCGATCAGCTGCTCGCGGAGATCCGGCAGTACCTGTCCGAAAACGAACTGTAAGACATCGGATCAAAGGCGCGCTTCCAACAAAGAGCGCGTCTTTTTTTCATTTCGTCCTCCGGCAAAGCAGGTTTGCGGGCGGCGGGCTCCCGCCCCGGAACTCGCTATTGCGGACCGGTTCCGCGGTGTGCTATAATTCCCCCGTGTTATACCCCCGGCGGATTCTATTTACAGGGAGGAAACGGAATTGCGTGCATCGTACTACTATAGCTCAAACGGGGATGCCGGCCTGATGATCTTCGCCGCCGTGCTGTCGCTGGCCGCGGCCGTCGTGATGCTCATCGCCCAGTGGAAGCTGTTCGTCAAGGCGGGCGAAAAAGGCTGGAAATGCCTGATCCCGTTTTACAACGGCTTTCTGTGGTATAAACTGACGTGGAGCGTCGGGGCCTGGATCGCCCTGATCGTGCTGGCTCTCCTGTCCGTCCTGGCCGTCTATGTGCCGGTGGTCGGCGCCGTCATCGGCATCGTCGCGCTGGTGATGTACTGCGTCAGCTGCCACAAAGTGTCCCAGGCCTACGGGCGGAGCGGCGGCTTTACCGCCGGCCTGATTTTCCTGCCCGTCATTTTCTACCTGATCCTGGCCTTCGGGCAGAGCGAGTACGTCGGGCCGTCCGGCGTTCCCGCTTATCGGACCGCAGGCGGATCCGGCATTCCGGCGGAAGGCGGCCTGTTTGATAAATACCAGGAACCGGAACCGGCGGGCTCCGGCGCCAAACTGGTCTGGATCCTGACGGGCGTCTTCCTCGCCGTGACCGTCCTGTTCTTCGGCGCGGAGCTGATGCTTTCCATGGTCAATTACAGGCCGTCGCGCGGGCTGTTTCAAAGCGAATTCATCGGGTTCAGGTTCTTTGAAAGGCTGTTTGCCCAGCCCTCCTACCAAAATGCCCTCCTGCATTCCCTGCTCTACAGCCTGTCGGCCGCCGTGCTTTCCGCCGCGGCCGGCTTTGCGGGCATGGGGCTGGGCAAGGGCGGGAACGCCGGGCGGAACCTCGGGATCACGCTGGGGCTCCTGCTGGCCGCCGTTCCGCGCTTCTTCTGGGAAACCCTGATCGACCTAAGGCAGGTATCGCCCGTGCTGGACATTCTCTGCGGCGCCCTGTCCTGGTGCGGCCTTTCGCTGGCCGCCGGCGCGCTGCTGGCGCGCAGGCTCGGCGGCATCCGGTCCGCGCTGGTCGTGCCCGCCATGTTCCTGATGTCGTTCCTCAGCGGCCAGGAAGGCGTTTACTCACTGATCGCCAACCCGCTGAACAGGCGCATCATGCGCGGCGATACTTTCCTGTACCAGACAGGGCTCGCGAACGGGCAGTATTCTTATGCCGCCGCCGGCTATATCACGAACGCGCTGATCGGCCTTCCGTTCGCCGTCGGCGGCTGCATCCTTTTGACGGCGCTGACCCGGGGCGTCCGGCAGGACCGGGACGGACAGCGCGGCCGGTTCACGGGCGCGATCCCCGGCATCGCGGCGGGGGTCCTCCTGGCGGCAGCCGGCGCGTACCTGGCTTTCGGCCGCGGGAACATCCTTGAGAGCAGCATCAACACCGCTCAATCCGTCAATGGGACGCTCGGGGAAATGCTCTTCGCGCTCCCGGTCGGCTTCGGCCTGTTCCTGCTCATCCAGGTGCTGGCCGGGAAAAAAGGCGCTCCGGGCGGGTTCTCCCGGGCCGCGTTCCTGTTCGCCGTGTTTTCCCTGGGCCAGATGTGGCTGACCAGGTATCTGCTGGTCAGCCGCGCCGGGCTGGTCAACACGGCCTTCCCGGTCGCGCTGAGCTGGCTTTTGAGCCCCCGGGCCCTGGCGGTGGCGGTCCTGCTGATGCTGGCGCGACCGGCCTCCATGGCGGAATGCATCCGCGGCGCGCTGGCCGCCGCGCTGATGGCCATCGTCCTGGGCATCGGGGATACGCGCGGATCCGTGTATTATTACTACCGGGCAAGTGACGTTTCCCTGCTGCTGAACAATATCTTCCGCGGCGCAGTTCAACTGGATTCGGCGCAGTCGATCGCCGAAGTCAGGACCGCCGTATGGGGCCTCGTTCTGCTGACGGCGGCCCTGCCCCTCGGCGCGGGCATCGCCCTGACCGGTATGACGCCGGCCAAGGAATAAAAGAAGGGCTCGATTCAGCCGCTCTGTGACTGAATCAAGCTGATAGCGATTAGCGGATAGCAGTTAGCAGAATATGGTCAATGATATGAACCAGATCAGCTATTCGCTGCGATTCAGTCCTTGAGGACTGAACAGTTACAAAAGAAGAGAACAACAACTAACCCCGCTTTCCGGTCAGGAAACTGACAAGGAAGCGGGGGTTTTTGCGCGGATCCTTCCGCGGCCCGGCAGCGCTGTCCGTCCGCGTCCGCGCGAAAAGTGCCGGAAAAATACAGTCCGCGCATTGAAACCCGCGTGATCTGCTGATATAATGATGCCCGTATACTTGTATACACGAAAGGAAGGCACACGATGGACAAGCTTCAGATGAAGACGCCGCTGGTGGAAATGGACGGCGACGAAATGACCCGCATCCTGTGGGCCGCGATCAAGGAAACCCTCCTCGCCCCGTATATCGATCTGAAAACCGTGTACTTTGACCTGGGCCTGAAAAACCGGGACGCGACCGAGGATCAGGTGACCGTCGACAGCGCCCTGGCCGCCAAGAAGTACGGCGTGGCCGTCAAATGCGCCACCATCACCCCCAACGCCCAGCGCGTG
>CAMJXZ010000277.1 GCA_946409855.1 uncultured Clostridia bacterium
GAAAAACGCCCGGCATAGGTCCTGAACAGGTTCATCTTTCCATCCGGATCGTATTGCGCCAGTCCCGCTTCCCCGGGCAGACGGAACAGGTCCGGCGAATGCAGGAAGCCTTCCTCGCTGCCGTCGAAACCGTCCAGCATGAACTCGTTTCCGAACACCGCGGCGCGGTCTTCCGGCAGGCGCAGCGCCGCCCACTGATGGCCGGTATACAATTCCACGTACCAGGCTTCCCCGGCGTCGGCGATCATCACGATGTTCCGCTCGCTGTTGCCGATCTCCGCCACGACCCGGCCCAGTAGTTCGACCCCTTCCCGCGCCGTGGCGCAGCAGGAAGCGATCAGGTCCGGGATCACGTCTTCCCCGATCCCTTTTTCGGCCGGCGGGTCCATCTGCCAGATTTCCGGCCGGATATAGGCGGTGACCGTCCCGGTGACGGCCACGCCTTTTTCATTGACGGCGGCGGCCGCGTACCGGCCTATGCCGCGGCTCCGGACCAGCGGGCTGCAGACATACCGCCAGGTATGATCGGGCAGCGGCCAGCAGAAGCCGTCCTCCCCCGTCATCGTCCTGCCCGGTTCGTCCCGCGCCGGGACGATCTCCTCCCGGACCAGCGTCGCCAGCGGGTACAGATCCAGCGTCCGGGCGATGATGGTGCTGCCGTCGCCGCTGACCTTTTTCCCCACATATACGCCGGTGCAGGCCCGGGCTTTTTTGGCCCTGAAGAGCAATATCGCCAGCAGAACCAGCAGAACAGCCGCCGTTTTCATGCGTATTTCCTCCGTTTTACAGCAAAGACCTGAGTTCCCCGACCGTGTCCCGGAACACCTGAAGCGCCCGGTACACGGGCTCGGGGCTGCTCATATCGACCCCCGCGTATTTAAGCGCTTCGATGGGCGGAACGCTGCTGCCCGCGGACAGGAAGCGGATATGATCCCGGACGGCCGGCTCCCCTTCCCGGAGGATCCTGTCGGCGATGCAGACCGCGGCGGAAAAGCCGGTGGCGTATTTGTACACGTAGAAATCCCGGTAGAAATGCGGGATCCGCATCCATTCGGCGCCGGTCTCCTCATCCACCTGCACGGACCGGCCGTAGAAATGCCGGTTGATCTCCAGATATTCCTTCGTCAGGGTTTCTTTGGTCATCGGCTCGCCCTTTTCCGCCATCTCATGGCTGCGCTTTTCGAAGGCGGCGAACAGGGTCTGGCGGAACACCGTCGTGCGGAAGGATTCCAGCAGGTCGTTGAGCAGATAGCGCATCATGGCCGGATCGTCCCGGAACCTGCGGCGCAGGAACGCGCTCAGGAGCACCTCGTTGCAGGTGGAGGCGACCTCCGCCACAAAGAGGGAATAATCCGCCTTGGGGTAAGGCTGGCATTTGGTGCTGTAATAGGTGTGCAGGGAATGGCCCATCTCATGCACCAGGGTGGACACGGAGTCCAGGTTGTTCTCGTAGTTCAGCAGCATATAGGGATGCACCCCGTACACGCCGTTTGAATAGGCGCCGGAACGCTTCGCCTTGTTTTCGTATACGTCGATCCAGCGCTCGCTGAAGGCCTTCCGCATGACCGACAGGTACTCTTCCCCCATCGGGGCCAGCGCTTCCAGCGCCAGCCTGCACCCCTCCTCATAATCCGCGTCCAGCCGGACGTCTTTGAACATGGGCACGTACAGGTCGTACATGTGGAGCTCGTCCACCTGAAGCAGCTGTTTGCGGATGTTCAGGTATTCGTCCAGCGCCGGCAGCGCCTGATCGACCTCTTTGAGCAGGTTTTCATACACGCTGACCGGGACCTCGTCCGGATACAGGGCGGATTCCAGCGCGGACGGATAGTTCCGCACCTGCGCCTGGAACACATGCCGGCGGACGGAACCGCCGTACAGGGCGGCAAAGGTGCCGCCAAAGGCGCGGTAGGCGTTGTGCATCACTAAGAAGGCCTGCTTCCGGACTTCCCGGTTCTGGGAGCGCAGGAAGGAAGAGTACCTGCCGTGGCTGAGCTGCACCTCTTCCCCGTTTTCATCCCGGATAACCGGGAACTGCAATTCCACGTCCGACAGCGTCCGGAACGCCTGCGACGGCGCGGAAAGCGCGTCGCCCGCCATCGCCAGGAGCTTTTCCTGCTCCGCCGGCAGCGTATGCGGCCGGGCCCGCAGGAGGGAGTGAATAAACGCGCTGTAGTCCGCGAAAGCCGGGTCCTCCGCCAGGCCGGCAAGGGTTTCTTCCGGCAGCGTCAAAAGCTCCGGCACCAGGAACGCGGACGCGGCGGAAAGCTGCACCGCCAGATGCCGCACCTTACCCAGCATGGCGGTATAGTAATCCACCGAACCGTCCTGGTCGGCCCGCATCATGGCGTAGCCGAAAACCTTTTCCATCCGCCGGCTGACGGCGAAATACCGCTCGATCGCCTGCTTCGGGTCCTCCGCGACCCTGCCCTGGAAAGCGGCGATCTCCGGCAGCAGCCCGCCCAGCGCCCCGATTTCCTTTTCCGCCTCCGCGTCGGTCTCAAAGATATCCTCCAGCTGCCACTGGTACTTTGTGTCCATTTCATTTCTTGCCTTTACCGAAGACGCCATGATGTTCCTTCCTTTCGATCGGTTGAATGGCCGTTCATTCCTGTCTGTTCGTTCATTCCTGCCACGGCGCGAAGCACTGGTCCATCAGCAACGCCTCTGCCCGCGCGCTGGTTTCCTGGGTCAGCCTGGCCAGCACGGCCTCCGCGTCCTTTTCCTTCATTAACAAAACCAGATCCACGTTCTGGCCGAAAACCGTTTCCTCCGCCCGCACGGGCAGCTGCCCCAGCAGATAGCTCACCTTGTCCCACAACGGGTAAGGAACGCTCACCATCATGCGCCGGGAAAGGCACATCCGGGCGACGCCCGCTCTGTCCAGCGCCAGGGCGCAGCTGTGGGAATAGGCCCGCACCAGCCCGCCGGCGCCCAGGAGGATCCCCCCGAAGTAGCGGGTGATCACCACGCAGCAGTTCACCACCTGCCGGGCACGGATGACCTCCATCATCGGCATGCCCGCCGTGCCGCCCGGTTCCCCGTCGTCGCTGTAGCGGATGATGCCGGCGTTTTCCCCGATCACATAGGCGTAGCAGTGATGGGTCGCGTCCCGGTAGCGCTGTTTTTTATCCCGGAGGAACAGCAGCGCTTCTTCTTCCGTAGCAGCCGGCGCCGCGTCGCACAGGAACCTGCTTTTCTGTACGACGTATTCGTCCGAGCCCGCTTTCAGCAGCGTCAGGTACTCGTCCATCATGCCGGATCCAGTACGCCCTTGAGGAGCGCGAGGCCTTTCCGGATCGTCTCCGGGTCGGCCATGGAGAAGTTGAGGCGAAGGGTGTTTTCATGCCCGCCGCCGGCGTAAAAATGCGTGCCCGGCACATAGGCCACCCCGGCGTCCACCGCTTTGGGCAGAAGCTGCAGCGCGTCCATCCCCTCTTTGAGGGACGCGAAGATGAACAGCCCGCCCTCCGGCCGGGTCACCCAGGTGAAGGCGTCGATCCCCTTGAGGCCCTCCAGCATGGTGCTGAGCTGGACCCCGTAGCTGCGGCAGATGTCCCGGATGTGCTTTTCCAGCAGGCCCTGGGCGATGTACTCCGCGCAGATCGCCTGGTTGAGCAGCGCCGTGTGCAGGTCGGAGGACTGCTTGGCGATGACGCATTTGCGCAAAAGGCCCGGCTCCGCGGCCATGAAGCCCACCCGGAGCCCCGGGGAAATGACCTTGGAAAAGCTTCCCAGGAACACCACAAAGCCCGCCTGATCAAAGGATTTGATGGTGGGCAGTTCTTTTCCTTCGTAGCGAAGGTCGTGGTAGGGGTCATCCTCCGCCACGACGACGCCGTACTGTTCCGCCAGCGCCGCCGCCTTTTTCCTTTTTTCCAGGGACATGGTGCGGCCCGTCGGGTTCTGGAAGGTGGGGATCGTATAAATCATTTTGGGATGGAACGCCCGGATCTTTTCCTCCAGGTCTTCCATATTCATGCCGTCCTCATCGCTGGAAACGGGCACCAGCTCCGCCTGGTACAGCTTCATGCACTGCATGTTGCCCAGGAACGTGGGGTCCTCCACGATGATCCGGTCGCCGGGGTCGATCAGTGCGGAGCACAGCAGGTTCATGCCCTGGGTGGAGCCGGTCGTCGGCAGCACGCCGTTTTTCTCCATGTCCGCCCCGAAATGATCCCTCAGATACGGCTTCATCACTTCCAGGAAAGGCGGATAGCCTTCCGTCGCGCCGTACTGAAGAATCCGCTTGCCGTCGTCCCGGAGCACCTTCTGGGCGACCCGGGTCACCTCTTCATCCGGAAGCGCGCTGAAGGCGGGGTTGCCGCCCGCGAAGGAGATCATGCCCGGCCTGGCCAGGAGCTTGAAAATCTCCCGGATCGCGCTGCCCGAAAGGCCGTCAAAACGGGATGCGTAACGGATGTCCTGTACCTGCATATATTTTTCCTCCTGTATGATATTTATTTCTGTCCCATCAGCAGCCGGTAGGTGGTCTCCCC
>CAMJXZ010000278.1 GCA_946409855.1 uncultured Clostridia bacterium
AGATGGCGCAAAAGACGCCCACAGATGTGCATGGATTAGGTGTAAATCAGTATTAGCGCATACCGGACAGGAAACCCGGAATACCCGGCAGAGGAAGCCGCTCCGCGCCAAAATGCCGGGGGAAAGGCCATAAAAACACAGCACCGCGTTTCTCCTGCGACAGGATGTCTATACCATGGAGAAACGCGGTGCTGTGCTTTGCCGGGGCAGCCGGGGGATTACTCGTCCTCGGAATCGTCCTCGGGCAGTTCGGCGTTGTGGTAGACTTCGGAAACGTCGTCGTTGTCGTCCAGCATATCCAGCAGCTTCTGGATCTTGCCCACGGTGTCGGGATCTTCCACCTTGATGGTGTTCTGCGGCACCATCTGCTTGTCGGCGGAGAGGAAGGACAGCCCGCTGGCTTCCAGCGCTTCCCGGACGGCGGAGAAATCGCCGGGATCGGTGTAGATGATGAACGCGTCGTCTTCGACCTTCATGTCTTCCGCGCCGGCGTCCATGGCCTGCATCATGATCTCGTCCTCGTCCATGCCGGGTTCGCGCTCGATGACGATGACGCCCTTGTGGTCGAACTGGTAGCTGACGGAGCCGGTGGTGGCCATCGAGCCGCCGTTCTTATCGAAGATGTGGCGGATGTCCGAAGAGGTGCGGTTGCGGTTGTCCGTCAGGATGTCGACGATGACGGCGACCCCGCCGGGCGCGTAGCCTTCATAGGAGAACTCTTCGTAGTTGACGCCGCCGCCTTCGCCGGACGCCTTCTTGATGCTGCGCTGGATGTTATCGTTGGGCATGTTGTTGGCCTTGGCCTTGGCGATGATGTCGCGCAGCTTGCCGTTCACGCTGGGATCCGGGCCGCCCTCGCGCACCGCGATGGCGATTTCACGGCCGATCTTGGTGAAGATCTTGCCGCGGGCGGCGTCCGCCTTGCCTTTTTTCGCCTGAATATTATGCCATTTGGAATGACCGGACATATGATTACCTCCCAAATATCTCGGATACCGCCCTATTTTATCACATCGGAAAAGTATCGTCAACAGAAACATGCCGCGGCCGGCGGATAAGGGGATTCCTTCATGCGTGAGGAGTAAAATTTATCGGATTTGCCGGTATTTCTGCCAAATATTACACGTTCCGGTTGACATTTGCGGCTGATTGCGGTAAACTGATCGCATCAATAAACGGCTGATGAATCTCGTCCGTGAATGTGGATACAAAAGGAAGGGGATTGCTATGAGCGTAAATATTTACATCCGCGACGCCGTCAAACGCTACGGGAAAACGACGGTCATCGAAGGATTGACACTGACGATCCAGGGCGGGGAATTTTTTACGCTGCTTGGCCCGTCCGGCTGTGGCAAGACGACCCTGTTGCGCATGATCGCGGGCTTCAATTCCATTGAAGGCGGGGACTTTTATTTCAACGATACCCGCATCAACGATCTGGACCCGGCCAAGCGCAACATCGGCATGGTGTTCCAGAATTACGCCATTTTCCCGCACATGAGCGTTCGGCGGAACGTCGAGTTCGGCCTGCGCAACCGGCCGAAGGAAAAACGGCTGGAAAAGCAGGCGCTGCATCAGCAGGCGGATAAATTCCTTAAGCTGATGCAGATCGACCAGCTGGCGGACCGGATGCCCGCGCAGCTGTCCGGCGGCCAGCAGCAGCGCGTGGCGCTGGCCAGGGCGCTGTGCATCGAGCCGGATGTGCTGCTGATGGACGAACCGCTTTCCAACCTGGACGCCAAGCTTCGCGTGGAAATGCGCACCGCCATCAAAGAGATCCAGAACAGCGTGGGGATCACGACCGTTTACGTGACGCACGACCAGGAAGAGGCCATGGCGGTTTCCGACCGCATCGCCGTCATGAACGGCGGCGTCATCCAGCATGTGGGCACGCCCAAGAGTATATACCAGCGTCCCGCCAACATCTTTGTCGCCACGTTCATCGGCCGCAGCAACATCCTGAACGGGGAAATGCACGTCGAAAACGGCCGGGCGTTCGTCAGCCTGCCCACCGGCTACCGCGCCGAATTCGACCGGGTCGCGCCGCTCCATATGAAAGCGCAGCCGGTCCTCCTGAGCGCCCGGCCGGAGGAGCTGCTGGTGGAAACCGGCCCGGGAGAAGGCATGAAAGCCGTGATCGACAGCTGCGTGTTCCTGGGGCTGAACACCCATTACTTCGTCCATCTGCTCTCCGGGGAGAAGCTGGAGATCATCCAGGAATCCAGGATCGATTCCATCATTCAGCCGGGGACCGAGGTCCGCCTGCGCCTGAATACCGAGAAGGCCAATCTCTTCTCCCAGGACGGCAGCCGCAATCTTCTGACCGGGGTGGAGAACGACCTGGCAAAAGAGGTGGGGTGACCATGAAGAGAAAATTCGAGATCTGGTCCGTCATCACATGGATTCTGCTGGCGCTCTTCGGGCTCTTCCTGGTGTATCCCCTGTACGGCATCCTGAAGCAGTCCGTGTTCAATTCGGAAGGGCAGTTCACGCTGGATCAGTTTGCCAAGTTCTTTTCCACGCCCTATTATTCCAGCACCATCATCAACAGCTTCTGGGTGACGATCGCCGTCACGGTGGTGACATTGCTGCTGGGCATCCCCTTTGCGTATTTCTTTTCGTTCTACCAGCTGAAGGGCAGCAAGTTCCTGTTTGTCGTGTCCATTCTCTGCTGCATGAGCGCGCCCTTTATCGGCGCTTACAGCTGGATCATGCTGCTGGGCAGAAACGGTATCATCACCGTGTTTTTCCGGGATGTGTTCGGCATCAGGATCGGTAGCATCTACGGCTTTGGCGGCATCCTGATGGTGCAGGCTTTCAAGTTTTTCCCGCTGGTCTTTGTATACATGAACGGCGCGTTCAAGTCCATCGACAACAGCCTGCTGGAAGCGTCGGCCAACATGGGCTGCACGGGCGTCAAGCGCTTTTTCAGGGTGATCATGCAGCTGTCCATGCCGACGATCCTGGCGGCCAGCCTGCTGGTGTTCATGCGCGCGTTCGCGGATTTTGGCACCCCGCTGCTGATCGGCGAGGGCTACCGCACCTTCCCTGTGGAGATCTATAACCAGTACCTGGGCGAGAACGGGACGGACCATAACTTTGCCGCGGCCATTTCCGTGATCGCCATCGTGGTCACGGCCCTCGTCTTCTTCATTCAGAAATGGGCGACCAACAAGTACAATTTCTCGATCAACTGCATGAACCCCGTGCAGAAGCGCAAGCCTCACGGGATCAGCGGGGTGCTGATGTACGTCTACTGCTACGGGCTGATCGCCCTGGCTTTCATGCCCCAGCTGTATATCATTTACCTTTCCTTCCGCAACTGCGACGGCGCGGTGTTCAAGCCCGGGTACAGCCTGGTCAACTATGAGAAGGCCCTGAAAAAGCTCCTGGTCCGCTCGATCAACAATACGCTGCTGTTCGGCGTCGTCGCCCTGGCGCTGATCATCCTGTTCGCTATCCTGATCGCGTACCTGGTGGTACGCCGCCCGCGGCCGCTGAACCACGCCATCGATACCATCTCCATGCTGCCCTACATCATGCCGGGCTCCATCATCGGCATCGCGCTGGTCATCGCTTTCGGCAAGCAGCCCTTCGCGCTGACGGGCACCATGGCCATCATGATCATCGCCCTGGTCATCCGCCGAATGCCCTATACCATACGCTCCGCCACGGCCACGCTGCAGAATATCCCCATCAGCACGGAGGAGGCGTCCCTGTCCCTGGGCGCGAATAAACTCAAGACCTTCCTGGCGGTCACGACCCCGATGATGAGCAACGGCATCCTGAGCGGCGCCGTGCTCAGCTGGGTCGCCATCGTGACGGAGCTGTCCAGCGCGATCATCCTGTACAACAACCGCAACATCACCCTGACCATGAGCACCTACGTGGCGATCAGCCGCGGCAACGACGGCCTGGCCTGCGCCTTTGCCGCCATCCTGACCGTGCTGACCGCGCTGTCCCTGATCCTCTATCTGGCGGTCAGCAAGAGCGAGGATATCAAACTCTGAGCCTGAGGCGCGGGTGCGCCTGAAAATATTGAAGGAGGTCCTGTCTCATGAAGAAACTCGTCGCGATCCTGCTTGCGTCCCTGATGGTTCTGTCGGTGCTTTCCGCCGCCGCGGAAAACATCAGCGGCCCCCTGGTGCTGTACAGCTCCATGACCGACAACGACATCGACAACCTGATCGAAGTGTTCAATGAAAAGTACCCGGATGTGGAAGTGGAAGTGGTCAACGGCTCCGCCGGCGAGCTGCAGGCCCGGACCCGCGCGGAAGCGGGCAATCCCCAGGGCGACGTGCAGTGGGGCGGCCTGTCCCCGTCCGACGGCAGCAAGAATGACGATATCTACGAGCTGTATACAACTCCCTACGAAGAAGACCTGCCCGCCGACTACCGTTCCCACAACGGCCGGTACAATCAGGACCACCTGAGCACCGTCTGCTTCTGCGTGAACGTGAAGCTGGAACAGGAAC
>CAMJXZ010000279.1 GCA_946409855.1 uncultured Clostridia bacterium
CCAGGTTCATGTTGCTGAACTGCATGGTCTTGAGCATGGGGATGGACTGCATGGCGACGCTCTCGGCGGTGCGCAGGTCCTGGGTGCGCTGCTCGAGCATCATCTGCGCCTGCTGCAGGGACTGCAGCTCAAACATGATGGACTGGTCGCCCGTGCGGTCCATCTCTTCCTGCAGCTGGGCGATGTAATCGGCGATCTCCTGGCAGCCCTGCTCGCCCGCCACGATGTACTTGACCAGCTCGTGGTAATAGTTCACGTTGGACTGGAACATCGTCTCCAGCTTCTGGTTGGACTGCTTGATCTCCGCCTCGTACTGCTTGAGCTGGACGTAGATCTTGTCCACCTCGTCGCCCATGGTGTGGTACTTGGCCAGGATCTTGTCCAGCTGCTTGCGCAGGTTGCCGAAGAGCTTGCCGAAGAGGCCGGGATTCTCCCGGATCTCGTCGATGTCGAACTGGTCCATGATCTTGGCCAGGGTGTTGAGCATCTGGCTCGTCTCGTCGATCTGGGCCATATTCATGCTGCGCAGCACTACGTCGGAGGCCTTCGAGATTTCCTCGGCGGACTGGGCGCCGAAGGATACGATGGTGTTCAGGTCGTTGACGTCGATGGCGGCGGTCAGGGCCTCCACTTCCGGGGAATGGGCCAGCGCCTGGCTGGTCGCTTCCCGGTCGGCGACGATATCGTACGGCTTTACTTCGACGATTTCCATGCTCTGCGCCGGCGCGGGGACGGCGGCGGCCTGCTGTCCGGCCTGGGCGGGTCTGTTGAATGTCATTGCCATAGTCAGTTACCTCTCCTTAATAATTGATTAAGCCATGAACGGCCTTTTACCACGGGAAGCGTGCTGAAATCCGGCACGTTCAGGTCGTAGATGTATTCGCCAATCTGATGCTCCACCGGATAATTATCGCTTAAAAACCTTTCGATCGTCTGGTAGCCGGTCGGCACGAACAGCGCGATGTCAAAGCCCAGTTTGTTCAGGAACGTCAGCAGGATCGCGTCCTCCAGGGAAGGGGACTGGTCCCGGGTGTGGACCACCAAGAGCTTGGGGTTCATCTTCGTAAAGTCGAAGCCCTGGATCAGCCGGATCAGTTCCTTCTTCATGTTCAGGACCGTGGACAGCACCGTGTACTCCGTGCCGTTGACGAAGGTGCCCTTGATCAGGCGCTGGTCCAGCATCTGCTGGAGCTTGTCAAAGATATGGTCCTGCATTTCCTCCCGCAGGAGGCCAAAGGGATACTGGCGGCTGGCCTTGATGTCGTCCCGGCGGATCCGTTCGTTTTTGATGCATTTGACGGCCAGCGGCTGGAAGCGGTTCCCCTCCCCCGGCTCGATCATGGGCAGCTTGGGGACGAACAGGGTGGCGGGCGTTTCCTTCAGTTCCCGGATCTTCTGCCAGTAGGGCAGGACCTTGCCGTCCTCCACCCCGGAGATTTTCGCGTACAGTACGGGGATGTTCGCCGTCTGATCGCCGGTGCTGAAATTGGGGCGGTACTTGAGTTCCTGCTCCCAGAGGATAAAGACCTCGTCGAAGGTCGTCTGCAGGGTGATCGTTTCCGCCTGACCGAACTGGCGGTTGCGGTAGATGCCGGAATCCCCGTAGAGGATGGCGGTCAGGTCCTCCTCGGCGTTGGCGGCGACGGTGCGCATCTGCACCTGGCCGCTCTGTTTGGGGAACTTCATCACCGGCAGGGATTCCGGCCCGGCGATCTCCAGCAGCTGGTCCGATTGGAGGACGCAGCTCTGGTTCAGGTTCGGGGACAGGATCAGCACGTCCACCGGCAGCCGGGACAGGAACAGCGCGTACAGCGCCTCCGCCGGGGTCTCGCAGGGGCCCATCTTGATGAAGCAGGGGACGTCCGTTTCCTTCCAGCCCTGGAACAGGGCCGCCTGATACCGCTGGATCCAGCACAGCAGGTACACCGCGGTGACCGTCAGCCGGTTGATGTTCGGCTCGTCTTTGGCCGCGTCCTTCATGGTCCGGACGAACGCCCGCTGGACGGAGCGCTGCAGCTCCACCTGGGCCGACGCGGGCAGGTTGCCCGCCAGGTCCACGATCAGCTCGTCCGGATAGCGGTAGTTCCGCCGGCGGATCTTCTGCAGCTCCTCCGGCTCCGGCACAGGCACCGCCCCGTCGATCACCAGCACCCTGCGCTGGTTGACCGTCAGGTTCTGGTACAGCTGGTACAGGTCGTTGACGTAGGTCAGCTTGTCCGGAACGCCCTTCACCCGGATGAACGCGTTATAGAACAGCCGGTGGTCGTCCCCGCGCAGGGGCGGGGGCAAAAGGATCTGGCTGATCGCCGCTTCTTTCATCCAGGCGTTGGTGCAGGCGCTCCGGGCCGGGGCGGGGAAGCGCTGCTCGACGTCGATGGGCTGCCGGGGCGCCGCGGGATGCTGCGCCAGTGCGGGCCGGGCTGCCGGCGCGGGCCGGACAGGGGCGGCGGGCGGTACGGTCTGACGGGGCGGCTGCGCCGCCGGGCGCTGGGGCGCGGGGCGGACGGGCGCAGGGGACGGCACATTGGGCCGGGGCGTCTGGACCGGCGCCGGGCGCTGCGGCACGGGGCGAGCGGGCGGCACATTGGGCCGGGACGTCTGGGCCGGCGCCGGCGTCCGGACGGGCGCGGCCGCCGCCTGGCGGGCCATCTTCCTGCGCAGCTCCTTCAGCGTATAATCCGGCGGGAAGGGCCCGGCGCCCGGTTCCGTGATCTTCTGGGACCACTGGGACTGCGGGTCCAGCCGCAGATAGGCGTCGTCCGATTTCGTTTCCATCAGCAGGATATCCATGCCCATGGCGGACAGGATCCGCAGGAAGGAAAGCTCGTGTTTGGTGATGCTGCTGCCCTCGTACAGCACCCGGGGCGGCTGGTCCTGCCCCAGGGAAATCATGGCCCGCTCAAACCGGTAGTACAGCCAGCACATCATCTTGATGAAAACGTTTTTCTGGATGTTCTCGTTTTTGCCGGCCGCCCGCATTTCCTCAAAATGCCTGTTCAGCGCCGCGGAAAACTCGGTCTTCGCCTGCTGGTTCATGCGGGGCATCCACTTCTGCAGCGCGGAAGCGATGAAGGCGGCGTCTGGCTGGAAAGCGGTGCCCAGCACGTCGGCGTAGTAATTGAGCTGGCGGTCGTCCGGGTTGCTGATCTGGTTTTCGATGATCACCCCGCGCGCCCTGGCCTCCTCATGGTACTGCCAGAGGAACTGCTCCAGCGCCTGGCTGTACTCCGTCAGGCGCAGGAAATACACCCCCTTGCCCGGCCGGCCGGACAGGGGCAGGAAAACGTCTTCTTTGCGAACCAAATCCAATCTGCTGAACATGAGCGATCCTCAATACCGGGTCATCCGGTTTTTATTCATGACAAAGCCCAGGACAGAACCCACGATGCCGCCGACGATGTGGCCCATCTGCGAAATGTTGTCCCGGACGAAAACCGCCTGGTACACCTGCTGGCCCAGGTACAAAAGGGCGACCAGGATGAAGGTGACCGGGATCGTCCCGTCCCGCGTGACGGTGATAGAGGAAAGCAGGATGAACGCGAACACCACCCCGCTGGCGCCCAGGAGACGCACGCCCGGGAAAAAGACCATGTTAATGACGCCGGTCACCAGGGCAGTGGCGAGGATCACGAACACCGTGTTCGCCGTGCCGTACTTTTCCTCGATCATCGGGCCCAGGAGCAGGATGTACATCATGTTCCCGATCAGGTGGTCCCAGCCCGTGTGGCCGAACACGTGGCAGATGCAGCGCAGGTAGGTCAGGGGATTCAGGAGCGAGGAGCGGTACACGCTGAACACCGCCCGGTTGCTGGCCCCGCCGGTCAGCATATTGAGCAGCTGGGCCGCCACGCAGATCCCGGCAAACGTCAGCACCGCGGGGGAATTGAAAGAAAGCTTCAAGTGTTTTTTGCCGCCGTACATTCAGAACCGGTCCTCTCCGTTTTCCGCCCGGAAGGAAGACAATGGGATGCGGGCGGAGGAATCAAACGAAAAACAGATGCAGGGAAGGGAGATCAGGGAAAAGCTTCCCCTGACTGGGAGTCGCGGGAGCAGGCCGGCAGGCACAGGGATAAACTGCGTCCGGGCTGCTGGTCGGTGATAATGTTCTGGGACCTTACAGGTCCCAGGGGTGCACCTCATCCGGCCCGCTGCGCGGTCCACCTTCCCCAGTGGGGAAGGCTTTTGGGGTGCCGGCCCTCACGGGTCCCACAGGGAAGGCTTTGGGGTGCCGGTCCTCACGGATCCCGCAGGGAAGGCTTTGGGGTGCCGGTCCTCACGGATCCCACAGGGAAGGCTTTTGGGGTGCCGGCCCTCACGGGTCCCACAGGGAAGGCTTTTGGGGGGCCGGTCCTCACGGGTCCCACAGGGAAGGCTTTTGGGGTGCCGGCCCTCACGGGTCTCACAGAGAAGGGCTTTGGGGTGCCGGTCCTCACGGATCCCACAGGGAAGGCTTTTG
>CAMJXZ010000280.1 GCA_946409855.1 uncultured Clostridia bacterium
GCCGAAGGCATCGAAATGCCCAAGACCATCGACGACATGGAAGCCTTCCTGGAAAAGGCCACCATCTTCGACGAGAACGGCAAGACCGTCCGCTACGGCACCGTGTTCGGCGGCTGGGACTACTGGTACTATGAGATGCTCTACAAGAACAACGGCGTACAGACCGTCCTGCCTGACCGCACCACCGACATCAACTCCCCCAAGTCCGTGGAGATCACCACCAAGATCAAGGAATGGATCGACAAGGGCTACGCCTACTACGCCTACGGCGAGGGCGCTTCCGGCAACATGCGCAACCTGTTTGCAGACGGCGGCGCGTTCTCCGTCTTCCACACCTCCTCCCTGTACGGCACGTACCTGAATCTGGTGGCGAAAAGCGCCAATCCCTTTGAGGTCGGCATGGCCTGGCTGCCCGGCGGCAGCGACGGCGAAAGCTTCAAGTCCGAAGTCGGCGGCGCCGTGGTGTTCATCCCCGCCAAGGCTTCCCAGGCTGAAAAGAACGCCGCCTGGCAGTTCCTCATGTTCATGACCAGCCCCGAAATCAACCTCTACTGGTCCGACAAGACCGGCTACTTCCCCACCCGCCAGAGCGTCCAGGGCACCGAAGCCTATGACGAGTTCCTGAGCCGCAAGCCCGCCATGCAGGGCATCGTCGCCATGTCCGGCTGGATCAACCCCCGCAACCAGGATCCGGCGTACGACAGCTGCGCCAACGCCTGGCGCCACGCCCTGGCCAAGATCTTCAACGAAGGCGCGCCCGTGCAGGAGACGCTGGACGCCCTGGCCCAGGAGATCACTGAACTCCTTCAGTAAGAGCTGCTGTACAAAACCCAAGGGGTTGTAATCTGCAGGTAAAAGAAAGCTACATAACCTCATCCGTCACGCCTGCGGCGCGACACCTTCCCCATGGGGGAAGGCTTTCAGAAGCCGCTGGCCGGCAGATCTTCTCCGTTGGGGGCTATGAGGGCTCAGCGGCGGCCCGCGGGGCCGGATGAGATTGCCTTCCCCGCTGGGGGTCCGCAGCGCCCGGAAAACAGGCCGGTGGGTTCTGAGCGCCCGGAAATTGAGCCGGTGGCTCAATTTCAGCGAAGAACGGGCCGGCAGGCCCCGGGTAGTTTTCAGCGAGGACGGGCCGGAAGGCCCCGGCGGTGGACCGCAAAGCGGGCCGGATGTGGTTCTCTCCTCTGATCCTTCCATTTTATTTCGTTTCCGGTTTTATCCGTGCATTTCTCGTTTGATCCATACATGAAGGGGCTGTTGAAGTGTTTTTCCTGCAACAGCCCCTGTCCCTTTTCCCCGCCACCATGATTTTTGATGAGGCTGTACGATGAACAGACACGCGGAATTCAGAAAGAAAAAGCGGATCACGCCCAAACAGAAGGCGGCCGGCGCCGTGATGATCGTCCTGGGCGTCCTCGTTTTCGCCGTGGGGCTGCTGGGGTATCTGGCGCAGGACTGGCAGCTGCCCGCGTTCAGCGAATGGGTCAGCCAGGTGCGCCGCGCCCGGGAGGCCGCGCAGAACGCCGGCACCAGAGTGACCGGCGCCTTCGACCTGAACGGGGATGAAAGCGGCGTGCACATCTTCGCCGCCTCCTATCACGAAGGCACGGCCGGCGGCGCCGATTACGCGGAGGACGCCATCGCCGCCGACGATTTCGACCCGGGCGAAAGCAAGAAGAGCCTCAAGTCCTCCTCCCTGCAGTTCCCCGGCACCAAGGAGCGCAACAGCCTGGTGGTCGCCGAGGAAGCGCCCGTCCTGCTGGACAGCGGCGCGGAGGCTTCCCGGGCCTTCAAGATCCGCATGGCCGGCACCTCCAAGTACGACAGCCTGAAGCTGACCGTCTCCGGCCCGGCGGAGCTCAGGGTCTGGGCCCTGTCCTCCATGGACGAGGCCCGGCGGATGGTGCTGTACAACGTCAACAACGGCGAGGAGACCGCGGTGGCCTTCGCGCCGGCTTCGGGCGCCGCCGGAGCCGTCCCCGCGATGACCTTTTCGATCCCCCAGAAGGGCACCTACTACCTGACGGTGAAGGGCGACATCCCCATCGCCCTGGTAAGCGCGCTGCTGAACTTCGCCATCCCCATCCTGCTGCTGGGGCTGGTGCTGATCTTCAACGGCGTCATGCTCCTCATCCAGAACTGGGAGGAAATGAAGGACCTGTTCTGCGTGGAGCCGGTGCTGGTGTTCTTCCTTCTGTTCGTGTACTACCCGGTCATCGACCTGATCCGCATCTCCTTTACCGATATGAAGATCCTGACCACCAACGAGCAGGAGTTCATCGGCTTTGCCAACTACAACTGGCTGTTTTTCCAGTCCGGCTCCCGGTATTTCCTGGAATCTCTGACGGTCACGGCTATTTACATGTTCTGGGAAGTGGTGATCACCCTGGCCGGCGGCATGCTGCTGGCGCTTCTGTTCAACCGGATGACGCGCTCCTTCAACTTCATGCGCTCCATCGTCTTTATGCCCAAGTACATCGCGGTGTCCACCAGCGCGGTCGTCTTTCTGTGGATCCTGTACAGCCCGGTGGCGACGGGCGCCAACCAGTCGGAGGGCATCCTCAACTACGCCCTGTCCCTCTTCGGCATCACCGGCCCCCACTGGCTGATTGACGCCGGCACCGCCCTGTCCGGCATCCTGATGCTGACCGGCTGGCGCGTGGTGGGCTACGGGATGATGATCTACCTGTCCGCCATGAAGGGCATCCCCGGGGATTACTACGAGGCCGCCACCATCGACGGGGCGGACGGCGTGCAGCGCTTCCGCTACATCACCCTGCCCCTGCTGGCCCCCACCACCCTGTTCCTGTTCGTGACCACGTTCATCGCCAGTATGAAGGTCTTCCAGAGCGTGGACGTCATGACCGGCGGCGGCCCGGGCACCGCCACCAACGTGATGGTGCAGTGGATCTACAACCTCACCTTCCGGGACTTCCGCACGGCCCGCGGCGCGGCGGTGTCCCTGGTGTTCTTCCTGATCCTGCTGGTGTTTACCGCCGCGACCATGCGCGTTTCCAACAAGAGCGTCAATTACGACAGCTGAGGGGAGGGTGAAAACATGCTGAGCAAACAAAAGAAAACCGGCATCGCGCTGACCGGCTGCGCGGCCCTGCTCCTCCTGGCCGTCTTCTTCTGCATCCCGCTCAATGCCCCGATGGCCCTGCGCTGGGCGCTGGCCGGCACCGCCGCGGCGCTGCTGGCCGCCTCCGCCTGCGTCATGTGGCGGCGGGGCGCCGCCAACCTGCGCAGGAACGGGGACGCCGGGCCCCGGCTCACCATGATGCGCCGCAGCGGGTCCTTCGACATCGTCGTGCTGCTGGTTTCCCTGGCGCTCATCGCCGCCGTCCTCTGGCTGACCGGCCTGATCAGCTACAACAGCACCTTTGCCTTCCACGCGCGTCAGGCCGCCGGGACGGGCCCCGTCCCCCGGACGCTGGAAGAGGCCCGGCTGCTGCCCGATTTCGTGGAATACAACTTTAAAAAGGACCTGAACCTGCTGGCCGGCACCTTCCCCGGCTGGGGCGCCTTCGCCCTGCTCGCCGCCGGGCTGGCGCTGGTGATGCTGCTTTACATGGCCCTCGTCTCCCCCATCGTCCGGGCGGACGACGAGCTGCGCATCTCCCACGGCGTCTACCGCCGCGCCGCCCAGTACTTTTTCGCCGTGCTGACGGTGCTGGTGATCCTCTTCCCCATCTACTGGATGATCATCACCTCCTTCAAGACCAGCGAGGAGCTGATGCAGACCATCCCCACCCTCTGGCCCGTCCGCTTCGTGTGGGAGAATTATCCCAACGTCCTGCGCCGCGCCCCCTTCGTCCGCTACCTGCTCAACACCCTGATCTCCACCCTGGGCATCATGTGCGGGGAGCTGACCATCGGCGTGCTGGCGGCCTACGGCTTTTCCAAGGGCAGTTTCCGGGGCAAAAACGTGCTGTTCATGCTGGTGCTGGGCGCGCTGATGGTGCCCATCCAGGTCACCTTCGTGCCGATCTACGTGCTGATCTCCCGGATGAACTTCATCGACACCTGGATGGGCCTGATCCTGCCCAGCCTGGTGAGCGCGTATTTCGTCTTCATGCTGCGGCAGAACTTCATGTCCGTGGACAACAGCTACATCGAGGCCGGGAAGATCGACGGCATGGGCCGCATCGGCACGATCGTCTACGTCCTGTGCCCGATGTGCAAGCCCACCCTGATCACCGTCGGCATCATCTCCTTCATCAACGGCTGGAACAGCTATTTCTGGCCCAAGATGGTCACCAAGACCGAAGCCTCCCGCACCATCGCCGTGGGCGTCCAGCAGCTCAAGAACACCTTCGCCGGGCAGGAGGTCTCCAACTACAACGAGATCATGGCCGGCGCCGTGATGGCCATCATCCCCATCGTGCTGCTCTTCCTGTTCCTGCAGAAATACATCATGACCGGCATGAGCAAGGCGGCGATGAAATAAC
>CAMJXZ010000281.1 GCA_946409855.1 uncultured Clostridia bacterium
GCCTGTCCGCCGCCCAATTAAGCACAGGCCCCTGCCGCCCGGAGCACACCGGACGGCAGGGGCCTGCGATTTTCAGCGCACGGTTGTTACCAGCTGCCGGAGAGATTCAGCCGGTTCGCGTTCACGTAGCCGTACTCCCCGTTGTACAGGACGACCGCCCAGTACTCATTCCCCGCCGGGATCAGGCAGAACACGTACACCGTGGTGTTCGCGTGCAGCACATAAGCGGCCGGCAGCGCGGTATCCATCACCGTGCGGAAGTTGGCGCCCCGCCAGTCCACCGAGGCGTATTTTTCCACTTCGATGGCCTGGTAGTAATCCGAATAGTGATAGGCCGTGTATTCCGGGTCCAGGACCAGTTCGCCCGCCACCGGGTTTCTGGGGCTGGCGGAGACGGTCAGAAAATTCTGATGGACATATCCACGGCTCCGGCCGAGGTCCACGATGTACCACTCCCCGGTTTTGCCGGACACTTGGATTTCTTCCCCGGGCTGAAGGGTGTAGATCACCCTGCCGTTGGTGCCCGGATAATCCCGCACCTTGGCGCCGGTGGATACCGTTTTGCCGGTGAAAGGATAGGAAAGCGCGGCCGCGCAGCCGCTGATCAGCAGCACGGACAGGCAGAGCGCAAGAGAAACGGCTGAAAGCAGCAGGCGTTTTGTCATGGGAAGATCTCCTTTCCGGGTTGGGAAAACTTGGATGATGACGCCGGATATACTCCGCCGCCCGCATTTCCATCCTATCGTATCAGCACGCCGTTCTGTAGGACACGTTTTCCGGGGCTCATTCCGCGCCCGGCGCGTGCCGGGACAGATAGTCCATCTGGTCGGTCAGGATCAGGGGCAGCTCCATCGTTTCGCCCATACGATGTCCCAGGGCGATCCATTCGTCCCCGGCGTACAGGCGGATCCATTCCCCGTCAGCGGCCCGGCCCAGGGAGCCCGGCTGACGGACGCCGTTGAGAATCTGCTTCAGGGTCTTCCCCGCGACCTGCACCGCCCGCAGATGGCGCACCGGCAGGTCCATCGGGCACAGAAGCGTATCCAGCGTCCCCGCCTCATAGGCCGCCTGCACCTCTTCCGGGGTGCGGCTTTCTTCCAGGCGGAAGCAGCCCGACCGGGTGCGGATCAGCAGCCGCATGTGGGCGGGATGGCCGGTCCGCTGCCCGATGTCGTGGCACAGGGTGCGGATGTACGTTCCTCCGCCGCAGCGCACGCGGATCCGCGCGCTGTCCGGCCCCAATTCATCCAACAGCTCAATGCCGAAAATATCCGTCGGCCGGGGCTCGGTTTCCACCAGCACCCCTTTGCGGGCCAGAGCGTAGAGCGGCTGGCCGTCCCGCTTAATCGCCGAATAGGCGGGCGGGCGCTGCAGGATGGTGCCGGTAAAATCCCGGAAAGCGGAAAGCAGCTCCTCCTTTTCCGGCATGCCGCGGCCCGGCTCGGTCATCGTGCCCTGGGCGTCCTGGGTATCCGTCGCGCAGGTAAAGCAGATCTCCGCGATGTATTCCTTGCTCTTGTCCTCAAAATAGGGAAGCACCCGGGTCGCCTTGCCGACCATCACCGGCAGCACCCCGCAGGCCTCCGGGTCCAGCGTGCCGGCATGGCCGGTCTTTTCCCCCGTCAGCCGTTTGACAAACCCCACCGCCGCCGCGGAGGACATGCCGGGCGGCTTGAGGAGATTCAGAAAACCGTTCATCCCTGTCGTTTCAGTTCCTTTTCCATTTCGGCCAGCATTTTTTCCAGCGCGGGCTCCCAGGGCATTTCCAGCGTGCAGCCGCCGGCGGCCAGGTGACCGCCCCCGCCCAGCGCCCGGGCGATATTCTGCGCGCTGAGGGGCGGGATCGAGCGGATGCTGAACTTGGTCTTCTCCGGCAGATGGGCGTCCATGAAAACCGTCAGCCGGATGCCGGGGATATACAGGCCGTAATTCACGATCCCGTCGCAGTGCTCCGGGCGGGCATGGCAGTCGATATAATCCTGCTGCGTGATCCGGGTCAGGGTCACGGTGCCGTCCAGCACGAACTCCATGCTCTCAAGCGCCCTTGCCAGAAGGCCCAGGTACTCCCGGTCCTTCATCTTGTGCAGCTGGCGGGCGGGCGCCACGATGTCCATCCCCGTCTCCATCAGGCGCTGCATGATCTCGAACGTTTCCGCGCTGACGCCGGAAAAACAGAAGTTCCCGGTGTCGGTGCTGATCGCCGCGTAGAGGCAGACGGCGATGTCCCGGGTCAGCTTCACGCCCAGGGCCTCCGCCATCCGGGCGATTACCACGCCGGCAGCCGGCGCGTCGTCGTCCACCTCGTTGTGCATGGCGTAGCGCGGGTTGGTGCCGTGATGGTCCACCTGCAGCCGGACGGGGATCTGATCATAGATCAGCGCGCAGCTGCCGGTCCGCCGGGCGTCGGCGGCGTCCACCGCCAGGGCGGTGTCGAACTGCCCGGGGTCGATCCCCTCGGGCTTGACGATCCGCTCCGCCGAAGGGAGCCCCCGGCAGGCGCGGGGCACGTCGTCCGAACAGGCCATCACGACCCGCTTGCCCATGCTTTCCAGGATCAGCCCGGACGCCAGCAGGGAACCGACGGCGTCCCCGTCGGGCATGATATGGGTGCAAATGAAGACGCTGTTCGCGCTTTTCAGCGCGGACAGCAGCTCCTGATTCACAAAGGGTTTCATGAATCCTCATTCTCCTTATGTTCCGGGACGATCTGGTGCAGCAGCTCGGATATATGCGCGCCGTAGGCGATGTTCCGGTCCAGCTCGAAAAGCAGCTCCGGGGTGTAGCGCAGGTCCACCTGGCGGCCCAGCTCGCGGCGCAGGTAGCCGGCCGCGCTCTTGAGCGCCTTCAGCAGGTCCTTTGCCTTGTCCTCCTCCAGCACGCTCACGTAGATTTTGGCGTACCGCAGATCCCTCGTCACGTCCGCGCGGGTCACGGAATAGGTGCCGCTCACCCGCGGGTCGTTCATGCTGCGGATGGCATTGTCCACCGCCGTCCGCACTTCCTCGGAAATCCTGTCAATGCGAAAGTTTGCCACTTGTTCTCCTTTTTCGATGTCTCACGACATGCTTCTGTTTAACCCTTTGCCGGTTTTTTACTGGCGAAGATTAATATTAATAGCATTTTCTGAAACACATGATATCAGCTTTTCTGAAAGCTCTTTATTCTCATTGCGCATCGAAGGGATTATCGAACGACAGATAAGCTTTTATCGTATAGAAATCATATACACTTATTCGGAATGTGCAATTTTCAAATTCCACCGTATATTCCGCTTTTGAATTTGCGTTCGTTAATTCTTCAATGAAGCTTTCCTTGGTCTCAAACGGGTTTTTCTCAGTTATTCCATCAAATGTTAAAGTCTGTATGGTCGGTGATACACTTACAGGTTCGCCTAGTTTTTCTAAAAGCATAGAATAAATTTCATATAGCTTTTCAATATCATATTCAGCTTGAGCGATACCTTTCGTCATCAGTACGAGCCGCCATTTCACACTTGGCTGGTTCAGAACCACGTTTTCAATTCCTATTTCATACAGATTGAGGTATAACGGGGAGCATGACATATTGTTCGAACGTATGACAACATTCTCGTTTTTCAGCACGGTTTTCATTTTCTCAAGTGCAGCCTGATAATCATCTTCCCGCGTCAAACCAAACGGATACCATGTTTCAGCAATTGCAGTTCCACAAAGCAGGATAAAAAGCAATATTAAAGCTAATATCTTCTTCATGATTCTTTCTCCAGTTTATTGGTTCTCAATCGCCAAAAGACTAGCAACTACCTCAACCTATTTTCGGATTATTTGGTGTGCTGAAGCGCGTCACGCTTCGATCTTCTCCATATCAAAGCATTCGATGATATCGTTTTCCTTGATATCGCTGTATTTTTCCAGGCTGACGCCGCACTCGTAGCCGGTGGCGACGTCGTGCACATCGTCCTTGAAGCGGCGCAGGGAGGACAGCTTGCCCTCAAAGACCACCACGTTGTCGCGAAGCAGGCGGACACTGGCGTTCCTGGTCAGCTTGCCGTCGGTGACATACGCGCCGGCGATGGTGCCGGCCCCGGTGATGTGGAAGACGTTGCGGACCTGAGCGTGGCCCAGGACGACTTCCTTGAACTCGGGGGCGAGCATGCCCTTCATGGCCTTCTCGATGTCCTCGATCGCCTGGTAGATGATGCGGTACAGGCGGATGTCGATGCCTTCCTTGTCCGCCGCAGCGCGGGCCGCAGAGTCCGGACGGATGTTGAAGCCGATGATGATGGCGTTGAAGGCGGAGGCCAGGTTGACGTCGTCCTGGGAAATGGCGCCCACGGCGCTGTGCAGCACGTGCACCTTGACGTCGTCGTTGGACAGCTTTTCCAGGGACTGCTTGACCGCTTCCACCGAGCCCTGCACGTCGGCCTTGATGATCACGTTCAGGTTCTGCACCTTGCCCTCGG
>CAMJXZ010000282.1 GCA_946409855.1 uncultured Clostridia bacterium
CGCCTGCGGCGTTTCGGGCTTCAATGTGAATTCCACCCAGCAGCTGGGCAAGGTGCTCTTTGAGACCCTGGGCCTCCCGGCGGGCAAAAAGACGCAGCACGGGTATTCGACGGACGCGGAAACTTTGGAGCAGCTGACCGGCGCGCATCCCGTGATCCCCATGATCCTGGACTACCGGACCTACAGCAAGTTCAACGCGACCTATATCGACGGGCTGCTGCGGAATATCGACGCGAGCGGCCGGGTCCATTCCTTCTTCGACCAGACCGGCACGGCGACCGGCCGCATCTCTTCCAGCGAACCGAACCTGCAGAACATCCCCGTGCGGACGGACCTGGGCCGGGAGATCCGCCGGGCGTTTGTCGCCGATGAAGGCTGCGTGCTGGTGGACGCGGACTATTCGCAGATCGAGCTCAGGGTACTGGCCCACATGAGCGGCGACGCCGCCATGACCGACGCGTTCCTCAAAGGCCAGGACATCCACACCCGCACCGCCTCCGAGGTGTACGGGGTGCCCATGGAGGAAGTGACCCACGAGATGCGGTCCGCCTCCAAGGCGGTCAATTTCGGCATCGTATACGGGATCAGCGATTTCGGCCTGGCCAGGAACATCGGCGTTTCCCGCTGGAATGCCCGCGAGTTCATCGAACGGTACCTGGACCGCTATCCCGGCATCCGCGCCTTCATGGACGGCTGCAAGCAAAAGGGCCGGGAGCTGGGCTACGCCGAGACCATTTTCGGCCGCCGCCGGCCGCTGCCGGAGCTGAAGACCGGCCGGACCAGGGCGTTCGGGGAACGGGTGGCCATGAACATGCCGGTGCAGGGGTCGGCCGCGGACATCATCAAGCTGGCCATGGTGCGGGTCCGGGAGAAGCTGCGGGCGCAGCTGCCCAAGGCCAGGCTGATCCTGCAGGTGCACGATGAATTGCTGATCGAAGTCAATGAGGCGCAGGCACAGGAAGCGTCCGCGCTGCTCAAGGAAGTCATGGAATCCGTCGTGCGGCTTTCCGTGCCGCTGACCGCCGAAGTAAAGACCGGAAAGAGCTGGTACGAAACGAAATGACGTATGTGATCGGACTGACCGGCGGGATCGCCAGCGGGAAGAGCAACGTGTCCGCGGCGCTCCGCGCGCTGGGCGCGCCGGTGATCGACGCGGATGAGATCAGCCGCGCGCTGACCGCTCCCGGGGGAAAAGCCCTGCCGGGCATCCGGGCCGCCTTCGGGGACTCGTATTTCGAGGGGGACGCTCTCAACCGCAAAGCGCTGGGCAGCCTGGTCTTTTCGGACGGGGAAGCCCTGGAGAAGCTGAACGGTCTGACCCATCCGCTGATCCTGAGCGAGATCGAAAGCCGGATGGAAACGCTGCGGAGGGTGGGAGAGCCTGTCTGCATTCTGGAGGCGCCGCTGCTGTTTGAGGCGGGGCTGGACAGAATGTGCGATACGGTCTGGTGCGTATGGCTGCCCAGGGCGCTGCAGATCCGCCGGCTCATGGAGCGGGACGGCATTACCCGAAGGGAAGCGGAAAAAAGGATCGGAAGCCAGATGCCGGCAAAAGAAAAACGCAGGCGCAGCCAGCAGGTGATCGACACCCGGGGGAGCCGGGAAGAAAGCGCCGAAAAGGCGCGGGCGCTGTACCGGGAAACGCTGGCGCGCCTGAACGGACAGGATATCATACCGGAGGAACATCAGTGAGCGGGATCAGGTCCACAAGACGAACGGCCAGGTCCGGCGGAAGGAGAGCCGGACGCAGGCGCAGGGGCGGCCTTTTCAGCGCTTCCCAGAAGCTGGCCCTCGGGGCGTCGGCCCTGCTGACGGCGCTGGCGCTGGGTTTTTTCCTGGTCCATACCGCCGCGCTGCGGGACCAGAACCTGAGACTGGCGCAGCTTAAGGCCGAATACGACCGGAAGGTCTGGCGCACGACGGTCAAATACCGGGATCAGATCGTGGAGGCCGCCGGCCGGTATCAGCTCCGGCCCGCGTTTGTCGCGGCCATTATCCTCAACGAGAGCAGCTACGATCCTTCCGCCGTCAGCAGCGTGGGGGCCAGAGGGCTGATGCAGCTGCTGCCGGACACCGGGAAATGGGCCGCCTCCAAGCTCGGCATGAAGGACTACACGGACAGCGCCCTCTTTGACGTCCATACCAACCTGCAGCTGGGCACATGGTATCTGGATTTTCTGTCGGACCGCTACGGCGGCGACCCGGTGCTGGTGGCCTGCGCGTACCACGCGGGGCACGGCAATGTGGATACCTGGCTGACCCGCTATTCCCGGGACGGGCGGACGCTCTCCCTTTCCGAAATTCCCATGGAAAATACCCGTACGTACGCGAGAAAGGTGCTCGACTCCTATGCGATCTATCTGGAAAACTATTATCAGGAGTAGCCTGATCCTGCTTTCGGTCATGCTGCTGGTCAGCCCCCTGTCTGCCGTCGCCGCGGAAATCGGGAAAAGCTATACCGTGGGGATGATTTCCGTCAAGACCACGGTGCTCAATCCGCTGCTGGCCCTGGAGCGGGATTTTCAGTCCCTCCACAGCCTGATCTATGAAAGCCTGATCACGCTGGACGACGATTATCAGCCCCAGCCCTGCCTGGCGCTTTCCTGGAAGACCAACGACGGCATCACCTGGACCTTTACCCTCCGGGAGGACGCGGTCTTCAGCGACGGCACCAGGCTGGACGCGTACGACGTGGCCGCCACGGTCAACGAGATCATCCGCCGCGCCAAGGACGACACCACAGACAACAAGGGCGTGTACGCCTCCATGCGCTACACGGTGGCCAAGGCGCAGGCCAACGACGCAAAGACCGTGGTCATCACTTCGACCAGGCCTTATTACGGGTTCCTCTACGCGATGGTTTTCCCGGTGCTCAAGCAGGAGGAAGTCCAGGCGGATTATCCGGTCGGCTCCGGCCCGTACCGCGCCGTTTCCTTTAGCCCCGGCAATTTCCTCTACCTGTCCGTCAACGAGTACTGGCGGGAGGAAGCGCCCATGGTCAGCGAGATCAACGCCTTTTTCTTCGCCACCAACCGGGAGCTGACCAGCGCGTATGAGTACAACCGGGTGGACGCCATCATCACCCGCTCGGTGACCACCGCCCAGTACCGGGCCGGCGTCAGCGCCCTGAACATGGACTACCGGACCCGGCAGCTGGAGGTGCTTTTGTTCAACCTCAAGGCGTACGAGCTGGAGGATGTACGGGTCCGGAAAGCGATCCGGTACGCGCTGGACCCGGACGCCCTGTCCCAGAACGCCTATTACGGCATGACCTCCCGCACCAATACGATGTTCCCCGCCAATTCCTGGATGTATTACGACGCCAGCGAAGTGGACGGAGAGCCGTATTTCAGCTATAACCTGGAACGGGCCAACCTGCTTTTGACCGAAGCGGGCTGGGAAGATACGGACGGGGACGGTAAACGCGACATGATCCGGGACGGCAAGAAGGTCAATCTCTCGCTGCGCCTGTGGGTCTATGAGGAGGCGGAGAATTCCGTCCGCGTGGAAACGGCGAACGCCATCCGCGACCAGCTGAGCAAGGCGGGCATCGAGGTCCGCGTGACGACGCTCAGCTTCGGCCTGACCAGGGAGCGGCTGCAGGCCGGCAACTTTGACCTGTGCCTGGCCGCCTTCCAGATGGATTCCGTACCGGATCCCGGCTTCCTGCTGTACGGGCCGAACACCGGCAACTACGGCCGGTACAAGTCGGAAACGATGAACAACCTGATCACGGAGCTCCGCAAGTGCCGCAACGAAAAAGGGACAGAATACAAGCAGCTACTGAATGAGATCCAGGCGGAGTTTGCCCGGGACTGCCCCTTTGTGTGCCTCTATTTCCGGGGCGGCGCGGTGCTGACCCGGATGCTCTATACCAACGTGCGGGACGTGCGGGAGCCGGAGGTGCTCAAGGGCATCGAATCGATAGGACTGGATTGACGGATACGATGAGCAGGAACAGACGAAGACCTTTTTTTACCCCCGTGTTCGTGCTGCTGCTGGCGGCGCTGCTGACGGCCGCGCTCCTGCTGGCCGCTAACGGCGCGCAGCGGAAAGAGCAGGCCGAAAAACTGGCGTCCCTGACGCCGACGCCGACGGGGATCCCCCGGAAGGTTTCCTATATTTACGACCGGCAGACGCCCGCGCCCACCCCGCTGCTGATCGGGAACGGGAAGGAAGGGCCGGTGGTGGCCGCCATCCAGCAGCGGCTCAGGGAGCTGGGCTATTATCAGGGCGAGGTGGACGGGCAGTTCGGCGCGCAGACGCGTCTGGCGGTCCTCGCCTTTCAGCAGGCCAGCGGCCTGACGGCGGACGGCGTGGTCGGGGAGACCACCTACCGGCTGCTGATGGGACAGAAATAAATATCATACAGGAGGCATGATAAAAAGGAATAGCAGGTGATGCGGAGCACTACTTGCTGCTGTAGAA
>CAMJXZ010000283.1 GCA_946409855.1 uncultured Clostridia bacterium
CCTCCGCCAGCAGCGGCATGGAAACGATGGCCCCCTCCGGGAAGTTCTGGATGGCAATGCCGAGGGCCAGGGCCAGCGCTCCGGCGGCGGTGATGCCGGTATCCCCGGCGAGGAAGCCGGCATAGACCACGCCCACCGCCATGCCTTCCGGGATGTTGTGCAGCGTGACGGCCAGGATCAGCTTGGTGGTGCGCTTGAAGCCGCTCTTCGGGCCTTCGTTCTGCTTGTCCATGTGCATGTGCGGGGTCAGCATGTCCAGCGCCAGCAGGAAGCCCACGCCGACCAGGAAACCGATGGCGGCCGGCAGGAAGGCCAGCGTGCCCATGTGCGCGCTGCTTTCCAGCGCGGGCTGCAGCAGGCTCCAGAAGGAGGCCGCCACCATGACGCCCGCCGCGAAGCCGGTCAGCGCCTTCTGGACGCCGGAGGAGATCTGCTTTTTCAGGAAAAATACCATGGCCGCGCCCAGGCTGGTGCCAAGGAAGGGGATCAGTATGCCTTCCGCGATTTGCAGGTTCATGTTCTGTTCCTCTCTTTCTTCCTTCCGGCAGGGGGCGGCGGCTCTGCCCGGTCCGCTTCGGCTCCCTGCCATCATGTGCTTTTTCCCGCGCCGGTTTCCTGCCCGGTCCGGCGCGGAACGCGCGGCGAAATCTCTTTTTCTTCCCCGGAAAAAACGCTTGACGCCGCCTGCGGTTAGTATAATCTAACCATACAAATTATACTCTGTTTCAGGGCATATGGCAAGCCCCGAGGGACAGAAAAAAACTAAAAAACGGTCTGCCCGGGATGCTGGCCCGCAGGCTCAGATTTCTGTTGACAACCGGCAAACTCTCTGTACAATATACAGTGTGGGAAGCGGCCGGATCCTCCGGGCGGATGCCGGGCCGGCGGCATCCGCGGGCCGTCACGCGCCGGGGGAAAGGAAACGCCGGTTTCCTGACGCGCGCAAAGCGCCTGGACTGAAACTTGTTTTCCGGAGGGATCTGTATGCGGAAAAGCCTGTTGATCGCGGACACGACCCGTGAAGAACGGGAACAGATCGTGGCGGAATCGGTGGGGAACATCGACGGCCTGTGCGACGGCTGCAGCCCCGGCCTGCTCAACATGTATCAGGATTACATCGAAGGCCGCATGGAGCTGAAGGAAGTCAACCGGGCGTTCAACGCCCGGTACATCTCCGGCGCCGCGGGGCCGGACAGGGGCCCCTGCGCATCCGCAGGCCGGGAGAATCAATGATCAGCATCGGGGAATTTCAGGACATCATTTCGGAACTGCTGGACGAGCTTCCATCCGAGTTTTTCCGGGACCTGTCGGGCGGCGTGATCGTATCCGCGGCCTGCGTGATCCCGGATTATGCCCGGGGCGGCGATCTGTATACCATGGGGGTATACAAAACTTTTTCCGGGATCCGGCAGATCGTCATGTACAAAGGCTCCTTTGACCGGGTGTACCCGCGTGCCGGACGGGAGGAAGCGAAAGCGGTCCTGCGGGGCATCCTGCGCCACGAGTTCCGGCATCATCTGGAATTCCTGACCGGCATCCACGACGCCTCTTCCCTGGAGGCGCAGGACAAACGGGAAAAGCTCGCCTACCTGGCCGGGCTTTCGGATGAAGCGCGGGCGGGCAGCAAAGCGGATGCGGCTTCGGCCGCCTGCCGTCACGGGGAAGAACCGGCATCATGAAACGACCGGGAGGATATGGCATGCAGCTGACAGATACCTTTTTGAACGGTTATACCTTTGCCTTCTGTGAAAAGCGCGGCTTTACCAAGGGGCAGGGCTGGCGCTGGGCGCTGGATGAAATGGCCCGCACCACCCGCTGCAACACGGTGATCCTGCCGGTGTGCGCCTGGCAGGAGCATCCCTGGTCCACCACCATGGATTCGGAATCCCCGGACGTCCTTTCCGCGGAGGACGCCGCCCGGGTCTGCGCCCTGGCCCGGGAGCTGGGCCTTCACGTGATCCTCAAGGCGATGGTCAACTGCCGGGACGGCAGCTGGCGCGCTTATATCAATTTCCTGGACAATCCCGTGCCCACAGAGGCCCGCTGGGAGGACTGGTTCGCTTCCTGGACCCGGCATGTCTGCCTGGTGGCCGACATGGCCCGGGAAAACAAAGCGGAGCTGTTCTGCGTGGGCTGCGAGATGGTCAGCGCCGACCGGCGGGACGGGGAATGGCGGAAGCTGATCGCTGAGGTGCGCGCGCACTATGCGGGCCCCCTCACCTACAACTGCGACAAGTATCAGGAAGACCGGGTGACCTGGTGGGACGCGGTGGATATGATTTCTTCCTCCGGCTACTATCCCATCCGGGACATCGAGGCCAACCTGCAGCGGATCGAGCGGGCGGTGAACCGGGCGCAGCGGCCCTTCATGTTCATGGAATGCGGCTGCCCCGCCCGCAAGGGCAGCCAGGATATGCCCAACGACTGGCGCTACGGCGGGGAAACGGACATGTCCGCCCAGGCGGACTGGTACCGGGTCTTTGCCGAAGCCCTGCTGCGCCATCCCTTTGTCCGGGGGACCGGCTGGTGGGACTGGCCCGCCACCCGGCTGTACGCCGAGGCCTACGGCCCGGACCTGCCCGGCTACTGCACCTACGGGAAGCCCGCCAATCAGGTCCTGCTGCGCTTTGCCGACGCGCTGGCGGCCGGCAGGAAGGAACTGTAACGCTTGCCCGCCGTTCTGCAGCCGTACAGCAAAAATGACGGAAGTAAAAACGCCTTTTCCCGACATGCCGCGGCATGATTGGGAAAAGGTGTTTTTCTATGCTGTCTTCATTCGCGCGGTCGGGGAACCCGCTGCCGGAGGCCTGCGGAGGGCGCGGATGATTATACGTACTGCCCGTCCTCCCCGGGATTGCGGATGTCGGGATGCCAGGCGGCCAGGGCGTCCCTTCCTTCCGGGGTCACCGGGCGGATCCACCTGCCGTTGAACAGGTGACGCTGCATCAGGATGTAGCGGATGGGCTCGTCCATGTAGCAGCAGGCGAAAACCAGCAGCGTCGGCGCGCCCCAGACCATGCCCGTCAGCCAGACCAGGGGAATCACCATCACCCACATGAACAGAATCTCCAGCACCGTGCCGTAGGTCGCGTCGCCGGCGGCGCGGAAGGTGTCGTTCTGCGTCCAGTTGCCCATGCGGATCAGGGCGAAGCAGGCGTATATGGTCAGCATGCCGAAGGCCAGGCGGAAGCTTTCGCCGCTCATGCCCAGCATCGTCAGGATCGGCGTATGCAGGGCGATGAGCAGCCCGCCCAGAATGCCGATGAACCCTTGGCACATATAGACCAGCCGCCACGCCCTGGCGAACGCGGTATCCATTTCGCCGGAGCCGACCTTGGTGCCCACCAGCACGGACGAGGCGCTGGAGAAGCCCGCGAAAAAGCCGATGATCAGCCCCTCCAGGGTACGGAAGACCGCCAGCGCGGCGATCGCTTCCTCCGGCTGCCGGCCCAGGACGATGTTGATGACCATATTGCCCAGCCCGATCAGCACCTCGTTCATGATAATGGGGAAACACTTGCGCAGGTAATTCCGGACAAGGTCCCGGTCCCAGCGGAAATGCCGGCGGAAGGCCAGCAGATACCTGTGCCCGCTGCGGTGCGCCAGGATCAGGATCACGAGGATATGGACCGACTGGGCGATCACCGTCGCCAGCGCGGCGCCGCGCACGCCCATGGCGGGCAGACCCAGGTGCCCGAAGATCAGCACCCAGTTCAGGAAGATGTTGGTGCAGACGGAAGCGATGGAGCCGTACAGCGGGATCCGGACCCGGTCCGTGCAGCGGAGCAGCGCGGCCATGGCCATGGACAGGACGATCAGCGGGTAGGCGAACCCGACGATGCGCAGGTATTCGACCCCGATGGCCTGGATGGAAGCCTTGTCCGTATACATGCGCATGACCGCTTCCGGAAACAGGATGGCCATCAGCCCGAAGGTCAGGCCGACTGTCAGCATGCAGCTCAGGGTCAGGCCGTAGGACCGGTTGATGCCTTCATCGTCCCGCGCGCCCCAGAACTGGGAAAAAAACAGCATGCCGCCGCCCACGAACCCCCAGTACCCGCTGAACATCAGCGAGGAAAACTGGGCGCACAGCCCCACGGCGCCCACCTCCGTCTGCCCCAGGGAGGCGATCATCATGGTATCGACCATGGAGCCGGTGGTGGTCAAAAGGTTCTGCAGCGCCACCGGGATGGCGATGACCGCCACCCGGCGAAGAAACGACGGCCAGTGAAAACGATGCGCGCTCATACTGTCTCCCCATTCGGTTGATGCCGGCAGATGCCGTACCGGCACATTGTACCCGATGATGATATACAAGTCAATCCGGTCCGCGGCGTTCTTATACTGATTTTCATCTAAGACATGTGCAGATGTGGGATGGATTTTGCGTCAT
>CAMJXZ010000284.1 GCA_946409855.1 uncultured Clostridia bacterium
AGATATCACAGATATCGATAGATAAAGCTTTTTTCCCGGTTACGGTTTGGTTTTGTTAGGTTTTTGCTGGTTTTTTCGTACGCGAAAAAATGCACGGCGTCCCGGCCCCAGGTTATCTCCCTCTCCGGCAGTATATTCCCCCGCTTCATGGCGGCCCGGGTGCCGCCGCTGCGGTGCCGCCCGGCTCTCCTTCCCTGCCCGGCGATACGTCCGCCCAACTCCCGGTTATCGGCTGATAACGGCCGTACCAATTCAACCCGTTTTCCTCGCTGCGGCGCCGCCCTCCGTCCTCCCCCGCCCGGCGATCCATCCGCCCAACCTCCAGGACACATTCGATGGCCCTGCGTCCTCCCCGCCCCGTTGCATTTCGGGCCGGAGCGTGATACACTGTTTGGGCGCGGGGCGGGCGTGTCCCGCGTTCATCAAACCCCGGGAGAACGCTTTTATGAATGCGACCATCATCACCGGCGGGCTGTGCGCCGCCTGCTGGGGGCTGTTTTTGTACATGTTCCGGAAGGACAGGAGCCGCTACCGCAACTGTTACTTCCTGTTTTTCGCGCTGGTGTCCGTGTTTCCGTTTGTGATCAGCCTGTTTCCCGATCACAGCTGGGTCGTCCTGATGGTGACGGCGGACACGGCGCTGCTGAGCATCCTGATCGTGCCGTTTTTCCTGATCATCAACGGGATCGTCATGATCCGGCGGGAGGGGCGGCGGCTGTCCCAGCTGCTGTCGCTGCTGCTGGGGGTGGTGATCCTGCTGGGGGAGGCGGTCTTTATCGCCGGGGTGGCGCGGGCCGCGTTTTCGCCGGAGCTGAAGCCGGCGCTGATCCCCCGGACGGTGCCCGCGGTGGCGGCGGCCATTTTCTGCCTGTCGGTGATCTACGGGTCCATGTCCTTCCTGATCTTCATGGTGTACACGCTGTTCCTGCAGATGCTGCCGCCGAAGAAGGATTTTGACTACGTCATCATCCACGGGGCGGGGCTGCTGAACGGGGACCGGGTGTCGAAGCTCCTGAAGGACCGGCTGGACAAGGCCGTCCATGTCTACCGTTCGGACCCGTCCCCCACCAAGCTGATCCCCTCCGGCGGGCAGGGGGCGGACGAGACCGTCCCCGAAGCGGAAGCGATGAAGCGGTACCTGCTGGCCCAGGGCGTCCCGGAGGAGGATATTCTGACGGAGGACCGGTCCACCACCACGATGGAGAATCTGCAGTTCTCCAAGCGGATCATCGACGCGCGGGAAGGGAGAAAGTACACCGCGCTGGTGACCAGCAACTACCACGTGTACAGGGCGCTCCGGTACTGCCGGGCCATCGGCCTAAACTGCACCGGCATCGGCAGCCATGTGGCGTTTTATTACTGGCCCACGGCGCTGATCCGGGAGTACATCGCCATCCATATGGAGAAGAAGCGCCTGTTCTGGTTCCTGCTGGGGTGGGCGCTGAGCATTACACTGCTGATGCTGGTCATTTTCAGGTAATGCTGACCCGTTTCAGTTGAAAATCAGTATCGGTAAAGGAGAAAGCGGAATGAAAATCCTGGAGGCCGTCAGCCGGGCGGCGGGGAAATATATGGCGGTGCTCGTGCTGGCCGCGGCGGCCGTTTCCCTGTTCCTGCCGGAGGCGGCGCTGTGGGTGCGGACCGGGTGGATCAACTGGCTGCTGATGCTGGTGATGTTCGGGATGGGCCTGACGCTGCGGACGGAGGATTTCCTCTGCGTGATCCGCCGCCCGCGGGACATCCTGATCGGGTGCCTGGGGCAGTTCATCATCATGCCCCTGCTGGCCTTCGGGCTGGGCAGGGCCTTCGGGCTGGAAACGGCGCTGCTGGCCGGGGTCATCCTGGTGGGCGCCTGCCCGGGCGGCACCGCCAGCAACGTGGTTACCTATCTGGCGAAGGGAGACGTGCCGCTGTCCGTCGGCATGACCAGCGTCAACACCCTGCTGGCCCCCGTCCTGACCCCGGCGATCACGTACCTGTTCCTGCACACCGGCGTGGCGGTGGACGTGTGGGGCATGTTCCTGTCCATCCTCCAGGTGGTGATCGTGCCCATCGCCCTGGGGCTGATCCTGAACCGGTTTTTCGGGGCGCAGGCGCGGCAGGCCGCCCGGGTGCTGCCCCTGGTGTCCGTGCTGGCCATCTGCCTGATCGTGATGGCGGTGGTGTCCCACAACGCCGAAAGGATCCGCACCACCGGAGCGGCGGTGACGGCGGTGGTCGTCCTGCACAACCTGCTGGGGTACGCCTGCGGCTTTGGGCTGGCCCGGGCGCTCAAATTGGACACGGCGAAGACGAAGGCCCTCTCCATCGAGATCGGCATGCAGAATTCCGGCCTGGCCGCGTCCCTGGCGGGCACCGCCTTCTCCGCCCTGCCCATGGCCGCCGTGCCCGGGGCGCTGTTCTCCGTCTGGCACAACATCTCCGGGGCGCTGCTGGCCAATCTTTTCCGGCGGGACGGGCGGACTGAACGGAGAGGATAAAAAAACGGCGGGGGTGCCGCCGGATACGCGTGATATGAAAAGGAGCTTCCGGCCGCCGGAGAAGCGGCTGGAAGCTCCGGATTTATATTTTCAGGCGGGCGGATGCTGTTTGTCCGCCGCTCGTATCATGGGATCAGCCGGGGGATTGTTTTATTCATCAGGTATGATGGCGCTTGATGATGTCGATGACTTCCTGATGGGTCAGAGAACGGCCGGTTTTGAGATCCTTGTAGGTATTGGGCGCCGCGCCGAGCCCCATGAAGCCGGTGCTGAAGCTCGCTTGGATGTCCAGGTTCTTCAGCAGGTTCACGAGCAGGGGCTTGGCGATCCTGCTGCAGGCGGGAATGCCCGCGGTGAAACCGTTGAGGCCCGAAATATGGCTGCCGGAGCAGGCTTCGATGAGTTCGCTGAGTTCTGTGCTGGTAGCGCCGTTCACATTTTCCATCTGATTCAGATTCATTTCAGTCATCGTGGTATTCATGATCATATCCCCCTCTGTTTTATTCTTCTGTCGGTCAGGCGTTTCATCGTCCTGACATTTGTTGATACGCCGCTCCCGGGGGGATGGCAGCGGAGCGGAGAAAAAAATTCTTGAGACGGGATGAATGGACCGGGCGGAGACCGGGGAGGGGGCGGTGGTGTGCTTTGGAACAGCAGAACGGATCCTTCACCCTGGCGTTTGCCTTGCGGCGGCAAACGCTTTCAGGGTTCAGGATGACACCCAAGGGGCAGACGCTGGCGGGCAGATCGGATGTCCGACAACAGGAAGACAACCAAAGAGACAGGCAAATGCATGGCGAAGCAGGATGCGCGAAGCCCTTTTCCCGGGGGGCGGGATTTGGACAAAGCGGGCTGCGGCCATGCAGCTGCCGGGCATGTGGCGGCAAGGATGACGGCCGGGAACGGGGATGCCCGGCGAAAAGCATTTTGCCCGTGCCGGTCCTGGCCGGACGTGCTCTTTGTCGGACATAAAAGAAGAGGGGCCGCCGTCAGGCAGCCCCCCGGGATTTCAGGACCCTGCGGGGTCCCTCTTTTGTGATGGTCAATTAATCAGGGAAACGGGGTCCCAGCCGTAATCCTGGTAGGCTTCGATGTCCAGGCCGTTGGACACGATGTAGTCGATCAGGAACGCGCGGCGGTACTGGGGCAGGTAGCCCGCGTCTCCGTCGGAGGCGATGCGGTACTGCTCAAACAGCGCCTCGTCGCCGTGGGCCAGAGCGCGGATGCTGGAAACGAAGGTGTCCCCTTCTTCCGCCGATTCCATGGAAACGACGGTCCAGGCGCCCTCCTCCCCCTTGGCCAGCTTCATGACGCCGGGGTTCTCCCCGCCGCAGGTGCACTTGAGCACCTTGCCGTCCAGCACATAGCCGAAGATCCAGAAGTTGCCGTAGACGGTGGCTTCGGTTTCGTTCTCGTTCATCTCCGTCTTGAGGACGATGGGCGCGGGCACCAGCACGCCGCCGTCATCCGGCTGGAAACGCTGGTCCACGTCGACCATGTAGTGCGTGACGGCGGCCAGGATGGGATCATCCCCCGGATAGACATAGGCGGGCAGGGTAACGGGGGCGGCCAGCGCGCCGCACAGGCCCAGGGCCAGGGTGAGTGCCAGGATCATGGATACGATGATTTTCATAAGTGAGTTTCTCCTTTCTTTTGATCAGGTCGGCTGTCCTGCAGCCTCTCAATGGTTGATACGGAGAAAAGGCACGCCTGGCAGCCAACAGAATGCGGCAGAAAATAGAACACGATCCGTAAAGCCTATCCGCGGCATAAAAAAACCGCCCCTTTCCGCAGGGCGGCTTCATGGGGCGGGTACGGGGAAACCCTCATCCGGCCCTGCGGACGCGCAAAATCGGGTAGGAGGGGGTGGCTAACCCCCGTCCTCCCACACCACCGCTCATGCGG
>CAMJXZ010000285.1 GCA_946409855.1 uncultured Clostridia bacterium
GGACCGGCAGGCCTTCGTACTGCTCGGGGATTACGCAGTCCGTCTGCTTTCCCTGAAAGCCGGCCACGAAGGCGGATTCGCCGTCGGTCTGCCAGATGAACGCTTCTTCCGGCGTCCAGGCCGCCCACTGGGCGTACAGCGTGCTGCCCAACGCCGGGTCCAGCCGGCTGCCCAGGCCGACCCGGACGCCGTCCCCGTTAGGGGAAGTGTTCCAGGAAACCAGCGTATGGCCCGGGCGGACAAACCAGGCGGTGCCCTGCAGGGTGTTCACCCGGCGGTGGGTGTAGGCGATTTCCCGGGTGAGGCGGTCCCCGGTCCCTGTACGGAGGGTTCCGCCCTGGGCCAGGTAGGTCAGGCTGGTGGCCTTCCGGACGGGGGCGGCGGTCGCCGCCGCTGCCGCCGCTTCTCCGTCTGGCCGCAGGCGGCCGGCGTGGGGCGCCCAGAAATAGCTGGTGCAGTAGCGGCTGTAGGCCGCCGCGGGCACCAGGAAGACCGCCCCGGTGCCCTCGGTCAGGCCGGGCCCCACCGTGCATCCGGACGGGTTTTCACTTTTCAGGATGACGGTCCGGAGGTTCGGCGCCCCCCGGAACGCGCCGTCCAGGATGGCCGCGAGGCTTTCCTGCAGGGTGATCTCCGTCAGCCGCTCCGCGCCGTCCAGGGCGCCGGCGGCCAGGGTATGCACCGGCAGGCCCTGCCAGAGGGCGGGGACGGTCAGCTTTTCGCTGTTTTTTCCCGCCTCTGTAAGGCCCGTGACCGTCCAGCCGTCCCCCTGCGTCTGATAGATGAAGCGGTCCGCGTCCCCATTGTCCTCTCCTGTTTCGCCCAAAGCGGCGGAAACCGGCATCGCCGGTCTGTCCGCAAGGACGGGGGAGGGATCGCCCAGGGCCTGCTTCAGGTCCTCCGCCAGCAGGATGGTGTTGAGCCACGCCCCGGCGCCGTTTAAGTGGAAGTTGGTGTCAAAGAACCAGCCGGCGTCCATCAGCGCCCTTTGGGCCGAGCCGATGACCGGGCAGGAGAGCCTTTCCCGCAGGGACGCCTCGAAGGCCTCCGCCCGCTCCGCTTCCCCGGGGGCAAGCGCCAGTTCGTTCATCGGGCAGAAGCGGAAGAACACCAGGACCCCGCGCGCTTCACAGGCACGCGTGAAATCGTTCACCCGGCGGACGAAGGCGTCGTCCGGCCAGGCGGGGTCAAAGCGCAGGGGGGTGTTCTGGTCCAGGCCGCCGGGCATGCGGTTTGCCTCCCGGAGTTCAGGCAGGATGTCGCCCCGGGGCGTAAAGGAGGAACTTTTGTATACGCCGTCCCCGTCCGGCGCGCTGCCGTTTAGCAGGAATTTGGCCTTCTGCGCGGCGAAACGGGGAAAGGCGGCCAGCAGCGCTTCCCGGCGGGAAGGGTCCAGGCGGGCGAGCAGGCCGGGCTGTCCTTCGGCGGCCTGACACATGGTTTCCGCCCCGAACCAGTCCGACAGGGTCTGTCCGCTCAGCTCCGGGGAGAACACCGCCACGTCCCCCGCCCGCAGGGAGGGCAGGGCCAGCTCCAGCATGCAGGTGGTGCCCAGGCCGGCGTACAGGCCGAAATTGACCGCCTGATACGATGGCATCAGCGTGTCCAGCAGTTCGCAGTCCGTGCCGAAGGCGGCCCCGCTCCCGCCGATGAGGACGATCCTTTGGCCGGGGAGGCTGTCAAGCAGCGCCGCCTTTCCGGGAAGGGCGGCGGGATAGGTGCTGCCGTACTGGGGCGGTGCGAGAAAGGCGAAGGCGAGCAGCAGCACGGGCAGCATCAGCAGCAGCCCTGCCAGGAAGCACGCCCGTCTGACTGTACGCACCGCTTTTCCCTCCATCAGAACTGGAAATAGATGAACGCGCCGGGATTCCCGCTTTCGGCCCTTAAGAACCAGGCGATCACAGCGCAGGCCAGCAGGTACAGACACGCCGTATCCGGTACCTGTCTGCCCTCTGAAACCCGGTGCAGCAGCGGCAGCTGGCACAGCCCGAGCCCCAGGCAGAGCGCCTGCGGCATCGAAAGGCCGGTCAGGGCCAGGCCGCCTTGAATGTCCCAGGGGGCAAAGAGGCATCGGAGCATCGTCCCCGCCTGCATCAGGCTTTCCGCCCGGAACAGCAGCCAGGAAAGGAAGATCAGCCCCATGCAGAAAACGCTGTACGCAAGCGGGGGTTTTTCCCTCGAACGGTTCCGGGCCAGCAGGATTTCCCCGCTGCACAGCAGCCCGTGCAGCAGCCCCCAGCACGCGAAGGTCCAGTCGGCCCCGTGCCACAGGCCGCTGAGCAGGAACACCGTCATCGTCGCAAGGATCTGCCGCCCGGCGCCCTTCCGGCTGCCGCCCAGGGGGATGTAGACGTAATCGGTGAACCACCCGGTCAGGGACATGTGCCAGCGCCGCCAGAACGCCCGAAAGGAGCGGGCAAGGTAGGGCCGGTCAAAGTTGCGCCGCAGCCGGATGCCCAGCAGCAGCGCGCTGCCCCGGGCGATGTCCGAATACCCGGCAAAGTCCGAGTAGATCTGGAAGGCGAACAGCGCAAGGGAAATCAGCACCGCGCTCCCGTCCGGCCGGGCGGCGGCGAACACCCGGTTGACCGCCGGGGCGGACAGGTCCGCGATGACGAGCTTGCGGAAAAAGCCGGTTAAGAGGAGCCTGAGGCCAAGGACAATCTGCTTTTTGTCCGCGGCCTTTGCTTCCGTCAGCTGGGGCAGCAGGGCGCCTGCCCGTTCGATGGGCCCCGCCACCAGCTGGGGGAAAAAGGCGATGTACAGCGCGTAATGCCCCGGATGCCGCACGGGGGGCAGATCGCCCCGGTACACGTCCAGCACGTAGGAAAGCGCCTGGAAGGTGTAGAACGAGCAGCCCACGGGCAAAAGGATGTGTAGGGGCGTCCAGTTTCCGCCGGCGATCTCCGTGACGGTCCGGGCCAGGAATTCAAAGTACTTGAACCAGACGAGCAGCCCCAGGCAGCCGGCGGCGGCCAGGAACACCCAGCACTTCCGCGCGGACGGCCGGGCGGCGCGGCCGATCATCCGCCCGCAGAAGTACGTCAGCGCGATGACGCCCACGATCACCAGCGTCAGCGGCGGGGACCAGCAGGCGTAAAAGAACAGGCTCAAAAGGAGCAGCAGCCCCCACCGCAAGCGCCGGGGACAGACCCGGTGCAGCAGCACGGCCGCGCCCAGGAACAGCACGTAGCGCGGCGAATCAAAGCTCACGGGGCATCCTCCAGGCGGAAACGGACAAAAGCAGCAGGGTGAACAGGAGCATGTGCGTCCAGGGCAGGGCGGAAAGCAGCATGCAGAAAAGGCACCCGGCGAAGCATGCCCAGCCCGGGTACCGCAGGCGGGCAAAGCGTTTTGTCCGCCCCAGGGCCGCCAGCAAAAGCGCGCCCAGCGCCAGGGCGGCCATGATCCCTTTCAGCATGTTTTTTCCCTTTCAGCAAGCGCCGCCTGCGGGGGACGGGCCCCCGCAGGCGGCGGTAACACGGTTGATTATTTCTCTTTTTTGCGCAGGCCGCAGAAGGCCGCGACGATGCAGCACACCAGGGCGACGCCCATGACCACCATGCCGGCGATGGCGCCGGAGCCGGAGGCCAGGTTGGCGGGCGTCTGGACTTCCTTGATGACGTCCGCGTTGGAGAAGTAGATGAAGCCCAGGCCTTCCACGCGGGAAGAGATCAGGTTGATCAGGCTCAGCGCCACCAGCACGGGGGCGCCGATCTGGCACAGGCCGCTTACGACGTCCGCGCAGGTCGCCGCGGTGCCCTTGAGGGAGAGCAGCTTCAGCGCGACGGCCGCCAGGAGCAGCACGATGGCCAGGATCAGCCACAGGGTGAGGTTGGATACGCTCCTGCCCTGGAAGTAGCCTTCACCGGATACGTTGGCGGAATACATGATCAGGGATACCAGTACCAGCAGCGCGGCCAGGACAGTGATCCAGGCGCCTGCGGACATTTTCTTCAACATGTTCAGGCCTCCTTCTTTTTCTTGAGGACGGTGGTGGCCAGGAAGCCCAGGCCGCAGACGATGGTCAGCACCAGGCTGACGGTCTTGACGATGCTGAGGGCGTTGTCATACCAGGTGGCCACTTTGCGGGTGGAGACGTTCAGGACCGCGCTGTTGGCGAAGGTGTACAGCTGATACTTGAGGTTCTCGCGGGCCTTGCGGACCAGCGCGCCGTCGTTCTTGACATTCTCGACGGAGAGATAGCCCCAGGTCTTGTCGACGCCGCCCTCGCCCTCGTTGATGTGGTTGTCGTTCTGGGCGAAGTCGGCGATCTGGGTGACGCCGGCCATGACGATGGATTCGGCGTTGAAGTAGTACTTGTTGTTCATCATGTCGGTGGAGATCAGGC
>CAMJXZ010000286.1 GCA_946409855.1 uncultured Clostridia bacterium
GCCCTCCATGATGGAGTTATGGTCGATGGCGTCGTAGAGGATCAGGTCCCCCTTGCCGCAGAAGTTGCCCACGATGGTCACGTTGGTGGAGTGGCCGCCCACCAGCACCAGCGCGCTTTCGGCGTGCTTCCAGGCGGCCAGTTCCTTTTCCAGTTCCTTGTGCAGGGTCTTTTCCCCGGCCAGCAGGCGGCTGCCGGAAGCGGAGGTCCCGTACAGGTCGATGGCTTGCTTGGCGGCTTCCATCGTTTCCTTCCGGCCGGACATGCCCACGTAATTGTAGGAACCGAAGTTCAGCACCCGCTTGCCGGCCATGAGGCTGGTATCCGTCAGGGGGGAGTCGTGGGCGACAAAGTACGGGTTGTCCCCTTCCTGCTCCATCAGGGCCTGCTGCCGCCTGGCGAAGGCCTTGTATTCCGGGGTGTCCTCAAAGCGGATGATGGGCGTTACCTGGGTTTCCGCCTTCTGGACGGGCAGGTCGCCCGATTCGCCCCGGAGCAGCCGCCCGATCAGGCGGGCGGTGCTGCTGACGGTGGTGCATTCGCCGTACAGGTCCTGCGGGATGATGATCCCGAATTCCTCTTCGGCCCGGACGGTCAGGGAGACCAGCCCCAGGCTGTCCCCCTTGAGGTCCTCGGTGAAGGAGGCGTCCGGGGGAATGCTGTCCGCCGGGACGTGCAGCACCTCGGCGTAGAGCTCCCGGACCTTGCGGGCGATGTCTCCCGGGGTCATCTCCGCGGGGGTCTGGACCCGGGGGGCCGCCGCGGGCGTTTTCCTCTCGACCGTCCGGGCGGGGATGGAGCCGTCCAGCAGCCCCTGCCGCAGCGCGCCGCGCTTAATCTTCATGCTGGAAGAAAGGGGCAGCGGCGCCTGGCTGACCAGCACGCGGTTCACCTGCTTCATCGCCGGCAGCCGCTCGTTCAGCAGGCTGACCGCTTTCCAGATGTCCTCGTCGGTGATGTCGTCTGCCGCCTCCTGCAGATGGAGCACGACGGTGATGTATTCATAGGGCTTTTTCGGGTCATCCGACATGGGCAGGCCCAGGATCGTGTACTGGTCCGCCTGACGGGGCGGGACGAACATCGCTTCCAGTTCGTCGGGGTAGACGTTTTCGCCGGACTCGTTGATGATCAGATCCTTGACGCGCCCCACGATGAACAGCCGTCCGTCCTCCGCCACGCGCACCAGGTCGCCGGTTTCAAAGAAGCCTTCTTCATTGAGGACGGGGGGCAGCTCCCGGCCGTTTTCCATGCGGCCGGTGTGCAGGGTGCTGCCCCGGATGAGCAGCTCGCCCACGCCGTCCGCGTCCGGCTGGCTGACCCGGTACTCGGCGCTTTCAAAGGGCTGCCCCACGGAGCCGGACAGCCGGACGTCCCAGCTCATCCCGCTTTCCACGGAGGTGACGCCGGTTTCCGTCATGCCGAAGCCGCATACCGTATAGTAGCCCAGGGCGTTGAACAGCTGCAGATTGTCCCGGGGGGCGAAGGCGCCGCCGATGATCACGCAGCGCATCTTTGTGCCCAGGAGCCGGGAAAGCAGCGGCTCAAAGAGCCTGGTTTCCGCCAGCTGAAGGCCCCGCTCCGGGTTCTTTTTCTGTTCCGCCTCGGACCGGGCCAGGCCCTTCATCAGCTGCTCGCTCTGGTCGGACCCGCCGGTGAGGTTCCGCCGCAGGCTGGCGCAGAGGTTGTTGAGCAGCAGGGGCACGGTGATCAGCATCGTGGGCTGGAACAGCTGGGCCGTGGCCAGGATGGTCTGGGGGCTGCGGTCGCTCAGGTAGACGTTTTCCCCGCCGATGAACGTCATCCACAGGATGCACACCAGGAAGCCGAACACGTGGTGGAAGGGCAGGAAAACGAGGTTGCGGGTGTATTCGCCGTCGATGATGCGGCGGTTGGCCCGGTGCAGCAGCATGGAGTTGAGCAGCTGGCTGCACAGCGCCTTTTCGTCGTAGACAAAGATCCGGCTGGTCTGGGTGGTGCCGGAGGTGCACAGCGCCGTTTTTGTGCCGAAGACCGGCTCAAAGTGCTCCGCGGCGGGCGGGGCGGCCATCAGTTCCTCCTTCGTCCACTGGCGGATGTGGGCGGCCTGCGGGAAGGGCTTCGCGGCCACCCGGTACAGGGCGCCGCACTGGCGCATCAGGTAGGCGGTCATTTCCTCTCCGTGGGCCGGGTCCAGCAGCAGGGCGTTCGCGCCCGATAGGATGATGCCCCAGTACAGGGTGAACCATTCCGGGCAGGTATCCAGCTGCAGGGCGACGTAGCCGCCCGGCTGCACCCCGGCCGCCCGAAGCAGCTGGGCCACGGCGTACACCCGTTCCCGGCACTGGGCAAAGGTCACGGAGGCCGGCTGCCGGTCCGCGTCCATAAACAGTGCCTGGGGGGCGCTTTCATTTTCAAACATGATGGAAAAAAGGTTCTTCAGGGTCATGTCCGCCCTGAGCCGTTCGCTTTTTTCCTCGATCCGATCTGTCATACGCAGTTCCTTTCTGTCCGGCGATACAAACGCATAAGCCGTCACATATCACATTTTACCGTAAAATCAATAGAAAGGCAACCGGTTTTCCCGGAAACGGCAAGAAATGCAAAGAAAAAAGCGCGGAAGCTGATTTCAGAGGAAATCCCCGGAGCAGTTTCCGCCGCGGAAGCGGTTCTGAGAAGATGCCGGAATCGGGAAAAGACCGACATTTGCGGGCAATACGCAAAAAAAGATTGCCATCGGGCGGGTTTGCTGGTATAATAAACCAATGTGTCCGGCATTTTTCGGAATTTCCGGCGCAGCATGTATCGATGACCGGCGCGGGCTGCCGCGCTTTCAGGGAATACCCACAGGACAGGAGGATCTCATGCCCACCACGAAATTTGACAAGGAATCCATCAAGCAATCCATTCTTGGCAAGCTGCAGCGCTACAACGGCAGGACCCTGCAGGACGCCACCGATTACCAGATCTACTACGCCCTGGCCTCCACCATCAAGGACCAGATCATGATGAAGTGGACCCAGTACCGCGAAAAGGACAAGAACTACCGGGGAAAAAGGCTGTACTACCTGTCGGTCGAATTCCTGACCGGGCGGAGCCTGCAGTGCAACGCCCTGAACCTCTGCAGCTCCGAAACGTACCAGGAGGCCCTGCGCGAGCTGGGCATCGACTGGCGCAAGATTATCCGGGAAGAGCCCGAACCCGGTTTGGGCAACGGCGGTCTGGGCCGTCTGGCGGCCTGCTTCATGGATTCGCTGGCGTCCCTGAACATCCCCGCGATGGGCTGCACCATCCGCTACGAGCTGGGCCTGTTCCGGCAGAAGCTGATGAACGGCCAGCAGGTGGAACTGCCCGACAACTGGCTGGAAAACGGCAACGTCTGGGAAGTGCCCGCGATGGAGGACGTCTGCGAGGTGCACTTCGGCGGCTGGCTGGAGGAAAAGCAGGAAGACGGCCGGCTGGTGTTCGTGGAGCATGATTTCAACCGCGTGGAGGCCGTGCCCTACGATATGCCCGTGGTCGGCTACGATACCGACACGGTGAACACCCTGCGCATGTGGCGCGCCAAGTCCGCCCATTCGATGGACCTGAAGGACTTCAACTCCGGCAACTACGTCCGGGCCCTGCAGGAAGAGGAGCTGGCCACCGTCATCAGCAAGGTGCTGTATCCGGAGGACAACCATTACGAAGGCAAGGAGCTGCGCCTCAAGCAGCACTACTTCTTCACCTCCGCCACCCTGCAGTATGCCCTCAAGGATTTCAAGCGCCGCTTCGGCCGCAACTTCGCGCTGATCCCCGAGAAGATGACCATCCAGATCAACGATACCCATCCGGGCCTGGCCATCCCCGAGCTGATGCGCCTGCTGATCGACCAGGAGGGCCTGGGCTGGGACGAGGCTTCCGCTATCGTGCAGAAGACCATCGCCTACACCAACCACACCGTCATGAGCGAAGCGCTGGAGCGCTGGCCGGAAGAAATGGTCCGCAAGCTCCTGCCCCGCATCTACATGATCCTGCAGGAGATCAACCGCCGCGTCTGCGGCCGGCTGGCCAACGCCTTCCACAACGGGACGGATCCCCGCATCGCCGGCATGGCCATCACCGCCTACAACATGGTGCACATGGCCAACCTGTGCGTTTCCATGAGCTACTCCGTCAACGGCGTCAGCCAGCTGCACGGGGAGATCCTCAAGGACAAGACCTTCCACGAATACTATAAGCTGGAGCCGGAGAAATTCACCGCCATCACCAACGGCATCACCCACCGCCGCTGGCTGATGAGCTGCAACC
>CAMJXZ010000287.1 GCA_946409855.1 uncultured Clostridia bacterium
AGGTCAGCAGGATGGCGCGGATGTGGGCGCCGTCCTGGTCCGCGTCGGAGAGGATGATGACCTTGTCGTAGCGCAGGGAGGAAAGGCTGAAATCCTCCCCGATGCCCGTCCCCAGCGCGGTGATCAGGGAACGGAACTCCTCGTTGGCCAGCACGGCGTCCAGCCGCTTCTTTTCGACGTTCAGGGGCTTTCCGCGCAGGGGCAGGATGGCCTGGAACCGCCGGTCGCGGCCCTGCTTGGCGCTGCCGCCGGCGCTGTCCCCCTCCACGATGAACAGCTCGTTGTCGCTGGGGTTGCGGCCGGTGCATACCGAGAGCTTGCCCACCAGGGGCGCCGCTTCCAGGGCGTTCTTGGTGCGGGCGATGTCCCGCGCGCGGCGGGCCGCTTCCCGCACCCGGGCGGATTTGAGGGCCTTTTCCACCAGGGTCTGGCCCAGCTGCTGGTGCTTGAGATCTTCCAGGTACAGGGTCAGCTCGTTGGTGATCACGGCGTCCACGGCGGGCTTGACCTCCGTGTTGCCCAGGCGTTCCTTGGTCTGCCCTTCAAACTGAGGGTTGCGGACCATGACCAGCAGCACGCAGGTCATGCCCTCCCGGAAGTCCTCCCCGCTCAGGTTGGCGTCCTTGTCCTTGAGGGCCCCAATGCGGCGGGCGTATTCGTTGAACACCCGGGTCAGCGCGGTCTTGGCGCCGATCTCGTGGGTGCCGCCCTCCCGGGTGGGGATGTTGTTGACATAGGAGAAAAAGGAGTCCGTATAGCTGTCGGTGTACTGGATCGCCATCTGCACCTGCACGTCGTTCTGCGTGCCCGTCAGCAGAATGGGCGGGTCGTTGACCGCCGTTTTGCCCTGGTTGAGGAAGCGGACGTAGTCCACGATGCCGCCCTCGAAGCAGTATTCGATGTGGGCGTTCTGCGGGTCCTTCTGCCGTTCGTCGTCCAGGGTGATCCGGATCCCCTTGTTGAGATAGGCGAGCTCTTCCAGGCGGCTGCGGACCGTCTCATACTGGAAGTCCGTCGTGTCAAAGATCCGGTCGTCGGGCAGGAAGCGGATGAGCGTGCCGCGCTTCCGGGCGTTCCCGACCCGGGTCAGCGGGATCATCGGCACCCCGGCTTTGATCTTGCCCTCGTCGTCCTCTTCCTCGGAGGTGAACTTCATCTGCCAGTGGGAGTAGTCCCGGTATACGTCCACCGTCACCCAGCGGGACAGGGCGTTCACCACCGACGCGCCCACCCCGTGCAGGCCGCCGGAATAGGCGTAATTGTCATTGCCGAACTTGCCGCCCGCGTGCAGGCGGGTAAAGATCAGCTCCACGCCGGAAACGCCCGTGGCCTGGTTGATGTCCACCGGCATGCCGCGGCCGTTGTCCCAAACGGAGGCCGAGCCGTCCTTGTACAGCGTCACCTGCACTTCCGTGGCAAAACCGCCCATCGCCTCGTCCACGGCGTTGTCCACGATTTCCCACAGCAGGTGGTGCAGGCCTCTGGCCCCGGTGGAGCCGATGTACATGCCCGGACGGACGCGGACCGCGTCCAGCCCTTCCAGCACTTTGAGACTGTCTGCGTTGTATTGCTGCATAATGTTCCTTTCAAAAAATCACATGCCGTCCCGCGCCGGGGTGGCCACGGGGATGGGCGTCAGGGCCGGCTCCGCTTCGGGTTCCCGCACGGGCTCCCCAATGGGCACCGGGGTCGCCGCGGGCAGAAGGAAGGGCGCGGCCGCCGGCTTTTCTTTGGGCCTGTCTTTCGCAAGCACAGCGGCGGCTTCCGCCTGCTCCCAGCCCGGCGTGCCCGTCTCATCGCCGTGATACACGGTGTCCGGCTTGGTTTCCACGCCCCGGATCCGGAACAGCTCGTCGGAGGTGACCATCAGGTACCCGCGGCTCTGCAGGATGGAAAGCAGCTGCTCGCAGTTCTGCCCGCTGTGCTGCGCCAGGTTGTGGGACAGCACCATCGCCGTACCGGTCAGGGTGGAGGTCAGCACGCCCCGGCTGCGGGACAGGGTATAATCGCTCACCGCGTCGTAGGTGCTGCAGTTCCAGCGGATGATCGGCATCCCGATATGCACCCGGACGTACTCGTTGTCCACCCCGCCCGGGGAACGCATGTAGGCGGGCTTCAGCCCGATCAGGGATACCTGGAGGTTTTCCAGCATCTTTTTTTCGTAGAAGATCTGGTTCTCGTCCCGGAGCCCCACCGTGTGGGACCAGGTATGGCTCTGCACGGCGTACCCGGCGTCGTGCTCCCACTTGACGTAATCGTGGCATTTGGCCATCTGGGGGCCGTTGTTGAAGAACGTGGCCTGCGCGCAGTATTTGCGCAGGATGAACAGCACGTTGGCCGTCACCCCGCGGCTGGGGCCGTCGTCAAAGGTGGGCGCGGCCAGGAGGTAGCGGCTGTTGTCGGTCTGTTCCCGGGCAAAGTCCGTCATGTAATCCGTCAGCCAGGCATACGGGATCCACACGTGCATCAGCGTGCTGCGGTCCGGGTACAGGATGGCGGCGTGATAATGGAACACCAGGTAGGCCGCCGTCATGGTGAAGGGCGCCGTTTCGTACGCCTCGGCCAGGGCGTCGACCGTCCGGGCGTCCGCCTCGGTATCCGGGAAGTAGCCCTTCAGCTGGTCCCGGATGGCCGCCCGGATCAGCGGCCCGGCCTCCGGGGAAAGCAGGTCGGACAGCCCGATCTTCCGCCCGGATTCCAGGTCAAAGGTCATGGCCTCGAACGTTGTGTACAATTGGTCCCGCCCGTGGATCACATGGGACAGGATCAGGAACGAGGCCGTTTTGGTGCCGGTCACCGTCACCGACGCCCCGGTATCCGCCCAGGACATGACCTCCCTGCCCGCCTTGGGCAGGAAGCGCAGCGTCTCATCCGCCAGCCGGTCCACCGCTTCCGTCACCTGCGCGTTGACCGCTTCATTGGCGGTCTTTGGATAGGTGCGGCATTCCTTGCGCTGGCTGCCCAGATCCTTCTGGACGTTGTTCTGCTGAAAAATCAGCAGGTCCGGGAGCGGCACATATTCTTCCGCACAGGACACCCGGCCGCCGGCCGGCGGCACAATCAGCACAGCGGCCAGCAGCAGCACGCCGATGACGCGTCGAAACACTTGATCACCCCTTCAGCAAAAAAGCGCCACAGACGGCAGGCGCGGGCTCAGGGAAAGAAGAAAGCTCCCTGCCCGGCCAAAGCCCGTTTGCGGCGCGCATGGAAAAACCCTGTTATTTCATCGTATTCTTCACGTGGTTGTACACGCGGGTGTAGCTGTTGTTGTAATAGCCGGACGCCTTGAAGGACAGCGAGATCAGCCTTCTTTCCGCCAGCGCGATGTGGATCAGGCCGCGCACCAGGGTACCGTCGTACGTTTCGCCGCGGTAGATGTTGTAGTATCCGTCGTAGTTCATCAGCTTCCGGGCTGCCGTCGACCAGATCTGCCACTGGACATAGCCGCGCTTGAGGTCGTTGAGCTGGTTGTTCAGCTCCGTCTTGACCTGGTTGAGCTTGTACCCGCTGTCCACCCGGGAGACCGTGATGATGATCTGCGCGTTGACGCCGTCCCTGGTTTCCGGATCGGTCAGGATAAAGGTGCTGCTGTCGTCCTGGGTGATTTCCCAGCCCGCCGGCGCTTCAAAGCTGAAGCCCAGCGCCGCCTGATAGGTCTCGTACTCAAAAGTGATGTCCGGCCGGGGGGTGGGCGTCGGCATATCCACCGGGTCCAGCGGGATCGGGGTGGCGCCGGCGTAGCGGCTCTGTTCCACCTGGGCGGGCGCCTGGTAGGAATAATTGCTGTTGTAGCTGTACGCTTCCGGCTCGCTGTAGGGCTCCTCCTCTTCCGGGAAGGAAACGGCGACGGTGGGCGGGTCGGTGACGCTGCTCAGAATGTCCGACTGGCGGACCGCCGTGGGCCGGACAGCGTCCACTTCCTGATATACGACCTGCTCCTGCGCGCAGCCGGTCATGAGGAGCGCCACACAGATCAAAAGGGAAAGCAACGCGGCTGTTTTTTTCATGACGAAAGCCTCCTTGGCCGTTTGGTTCCTGACAGTCACGTAAAACTGAATCGCGGCGGAAACGGCATCGGTTCAATACTTCATCATATTGTAACAATTCTTAATCTTTTCGTCAAGTATTATGGCGGAATTTACATTCCGGCCGCCGGAAAAAGTTACGTTTCACGGGCAGTCAAAGCAGGGGAAAACCAAGCTGTGATTGAGATATGATGTGGTCAGAGCGGCGCGAAGCCCGTGTCCGTCCGGCGATTCA
>CAMJXZ010000288.1 GCA_946409855.1 uncultured Clostridia bacterium
ACGGGTATTCCGCCCCGCCGCGGTTCACGGATGATCCTCTTCTTCGCCGAATGTAATCAGCGGCAGAAGCTTTTCCAGCGTGCCCGGGCCGATGCCTTTGACCGCCATCAGGTCTTCCGGCAGATGGAAGAGGCCGTTCTGTTCCCGTTCCCGCACGATCCGCTCCGCCAGCGCCGGGCCGATCCCGGGCAGCCGGGTCAGTTCTTCCGCGCCGGCCGTATTGATGGGGATCCGCTCTTCCCGCGGCAGAGGGTCCTCCTCCGTCCCGGGCAGGGTCCGGGTGCTTTCATCGTCTGCCGAGGCGGAAGAAAGGGGGATCCAAAGCGCCGCTTTGCCCGTCGCTGCCGGCCGGGGCTGCAGAGCCAGCACGGCCAGCAGGGCGCAGGCGGCCAGCGCGAGGCACCCGGCGGGCAGGATCAGCCAAACGGGGCGGCGCAGGAGCTGCCCGGCCCGCTTCCTCGCCCGGCTTTCCCGGAAGGCGGTCAGCGCCCGGTAATCCTCCGCCAGCGTCTCAAGCGCCCGCTCATCCTCCGGCGGCAGGTTCAGGCGCCGCCTGCTCACCCGATCGCCCTGCGGACCTTCTGCCCCTGGGCGGTATCTTCCACGATGTAGCCCTTTTCCTTGAGCTGGTCCCGCAGGCTGTCCGACTCCGCCCACTGTTTGTTTTTCCTGGCGGCCGCCCGCTGATCGACCAGCGCCTGGATCTCCTCAGGCAGCTTGATTTCGGCCTTCTGCATCAGGATCCCCAGGATGTCGGTCAGCTGCAGCAGCGCCTGCAGGCACCCGTCCACCGCCTTCAGGGACGAAGCGGCGTTCAGCGAGGTGTTGGCGTCCTGCACCAGCTGGAACAGCACGCCCAGCGCGTCCGCGGTGTTCAGGTCGTCGTCCATGGCTTCCACGAACCGGGCGACATACCCGTCCATCCGGGCAAGCAGCGCTTCTTCTTCCGCCGTAAGCTCCTTCGCCTGGGCGTTCCCCTTGAGGAACAGCATCTGGTCCCGGGCCGTATACAGCCTCGTCAGGGAGGCGTGCGCCTGGGCGATCATATCCCGGGAGAAGTTGAGGGGGCTGCGGTAATGGGCGCTGAGCATGAAGAAGCGGACGTCCTCGGCGGAGAATTCCTTTAAAATATCCCGGATGGTAAAGAAGTTGCCTTTGGATTTGGACATCTTCTCATTGTCGATGTTGATAAAGCCGTTGTGCATCCAGTAATGGACGAACGGCTTGCCCGTGGCGCCTTCCGCCTGGGCGACCTCGTTTTCATGGTGCGGGAAAAGCAGGTCCTTGCCGCCGGTGTGGATGTCGAAGGTTTCGCCCAGGTACTTCATGCTCATCGCGGAGCATTCGATGTGCCAGCCGGGTCGGCCGGGGCCCCAGGGGCTGTTCCAGCTGGGTTCGCCGGGCTTGGCCGCCTTCCACAGGGCAAAGTCCGCCGGATGCTTTTTGTCGTTGTCCACGTCGATGCGGGCACCGGCTTCCAGGTCGTCCATGTTCTGGCCGGAAAGCTTGCCGTACCCCGGAAACGCCCGGGTATCAAAATATACGTCCCCGTTGACCGTGTAGGTCAGCCCGTTGCCCTCCAGCCGTTTGATCAGCTTGATGATATCCCCGATATGCTCGGTCGCCCGGGGATGGATGGTGGCGGGATGGATGCCCAGAGCCCTGGCGTCCTTGTAATACTCGTCAATGAAGCGGTCCCCCAGTTCCTTGACGGTGATGCCTTCCTGATTGGCCCTGCGGATCATCTTGTCGTCGATGTCCGTAAAGTTCTGGACAAAGGTCACCTTGAACCCTCTGTATTCCAGGTATCTGCGCAGGATATCGAACATGATGAAGGGCCGGGCGTTGCCGATATGAAAATAATCGTACACGGTCGGTCCGCAGGAATACATGCGGATTTCCCCTTCGTGGATCGGCACCAGTTCTTCTTTCCTGCGGGTCGCGTCATTATACACCTTCATTTTATTTTCCCTCCTGTGTTTTTTCTTGTAAAGCAAGCTGTTTTTCGAGCGCCGCGATCCGCTCGGCCATCTGGTTGAAGCGTTCCAGCACCGGGTCAGGCAGGTTGCCGTGCTCCAGGTCGATATCCGGCGTCTTATTCTTCTGCCGGACGATGCGGCCGGGGTTGCCGACCACGGTACAGTGATCCGGTACGTCCTTGAGCACGATCGACCCCGCGCCGACCTTCACGTGGTTCCCCAGGGTGATGGGCCCGAGCACCTTGGCGCCCGCGCCCACGGTCACATTGCTGCCCAGCGTCGGGTGGCGCTTGCCGGTATCCTTGCCGGTGCCGCCCAGCGTCACCCCCTGGTAAAGCGTCACGTCGTCCCCGATCACGGTGGTCTCCCCGATGACCACCCCGCTGCCGTGGTCGATGAACAGCCGTTTGCCGATGACGGCGCCGGGGTGGATCTCGATCCCCGTCCGTTTCCTGGCGCGCTGGCTGATCCAGCGGGCCCATGTAAAATGCCCTTTTTCATAGGCCCTGTGGGCGCGGCGGTGGCTGCGGATCGCCCGGACGCCCGGGTAACACAGCAGCACCTCCAGCCTGCTGTGGGCGGCCGGGTCCCTCGCCAGCACCGTTTCAATGTCCTCTTTCATCTGCCTGAACATGTGTCCTCCAAACAAAAAGCCTGTCATTTAAGACAGGCGAAAAGCTTGCATCCACTTAAAATGGCGATACGACGATAACGCGGTCAGCGGCGCGGCATTTCCTCCGCGCGTGCTCCGGAGCGCACTTTCCTTCCTGCCGCAGGCAGCCTTGCAGCCGATGAACTGCCCTCTCTTGGCGGTGGGACAGAAGGAATTTTTCTCCTTCCCAGCATGTACTATTATAATTCCCCGGAATAGGAATTGTCAACCGCAAAAATGTTGCTTTCCTGCGCGTTGCAGACAGGATCTTCCCGGACCGCCCGGCGGTACGTCCCGTCCTCCTGCATGAGCCAGGCCTTGGCGTTGTCCTGGATCTCAAAGAGGATATCCCGCTGGATGCGCTGGCGGATCGCCTCGTTTTCGACCGGGAACATGAGCTCGATGCGCTTGTCCAGGTTGCGGGTCATGAGGTCGGCGCTGGAAAGGTAGATGATCGGATCCCCCTCGTTGCAGAACAGGTAGCACCTGGCGTGCTCCAGGAACCGGCCGACGATGGACCGCACCTGGATGTTTTTCTGCTTCCGGACGGACAGACAGCACGGCCCGCGCACGATCAGGGTGACGGGTACCCCGCTTTCCGCCGCGCGGTAAATGCGGTTGATCATCTTCTTGTCCGTCAGGCCGTTGCACTTCAGCGTGATGCCGGACATGATCCCCTTTTCCGCCCGGTCGATTTCTTCGTCGATCAGCTCGCAGATCCTGTCCCGGATATCGTCCGGGGAAGCGACCAGCTTTTCCAGCCGGTTGTTTTCCGTATAGCCAGTCACCATGTTGAAGAACGCGCCGGCGTCCTCGCCGATCACGGTGTCCGCGGTCAGAAGGCCCATGTCCGTATACAGTTTGGCGGTCACGTCGTTGTAGTTGCCGGTGCCCAGGTGGACGTAGCGGCGCAGGCTCCCGTTCTCCCTGCGGACCACCAGGGTGATCTTGCTGTGGCACTTGAAATTGGGCACGCCGTAGATCACGTGGCAGCCGGCCTTTTCCAGGGAAGCGCACCAGTTGATGTTGTTTTCCTCGTCAAAACGGGCGCGGATCTCGACCAGCACGGTCACCTGCTTGCCGTTCTGCGCGGCGCGGACCAGGGCGCCGACCACGGGGCTCTTGCCGCTGACGCGGTACAGCGTCTGCTTGATCGCCAGCACGTCCTCGTCCTCCGCCGCGGTTTCCAGCAGCTGCAGCACCGGGTCAAAGGAATCGTAGGGATGGTGGAAAAACAGCTCCCCTTCCCGGATGCGGTCAAAAATATTCATCCCTTCGGCGAGCAGCTCATCCACATGGGGCTTGAAGGGCGGGAAGCGCAGGTCGTCGCAGCCCTCCAGGGCGGAAATCTCCTTCATGAAATAATTGGGGTTCAGGGGGCCGGGGATCCGGTAGATCGCCCGGTTGGAAACCACCAGGTATTTTTTCAGGAGCAGCATCAGCCGGTTGTCAAAAGTATCCGGGATCTCCAGGCGGACGATCTGGCCGAACTTGCGCTTTTTCAGGTTCCTTTGCATTTCCACGATCAGGGTGTCCGCGTTGGAATCGTTGTAGTAAAAATCCTGGTTCCGGGTCAGGCGGAAGGGCTGGGCGCAGACCGGACGGACGCCGAGCACCT
>CAMJXZ010000289.1 GCA_946409855.1 uncultured Clostridia bacterium
TGGAAACCCGCTACAGCAAGGAACAGATCCTGGAAAGCTACCTGAACACCATCTACCTGGGGGAAAACTACTACGGCGTCAAGACAGCCGCCTACGGCTTTTTCGGGCGGGACAATCTCAGCGACATGACCCTCCGGGAATGCGCCATGCTGGCCGGGGTCACCACCAACCCCTATTACTACAACCCCCGCCGGAATTATTACCTCCGGGAGAGCGAAACCACCGATTACCCCGCCATCACCGACCGGCGCACGGATTACGTCCTCAAGTGCATGTACGAAAACCAGTTTATTTCCCGCGCCCAGTATGAAGAGGCGCTGGATCCGTCCACCGCCCGGGTGCTTTCCAAATCCCCCGAAAGCAACGAGATTTACCCCTACGCCTATTATGTGGAGTACGCCATCCGGGACGTGATCCAGGCGCTGCTCAGAATCCACGGGCTGGAAAACACCCCTCAAAATCGCAACCGAATGGATTCGGAGCTCAGGACCGGCGGCTACCAGGTCTTCCTGGCGCTGGACCCGGACATCCAGCAGGCCGTGGAGGACATCGTCTACAACTATCAGGACTATCCGGCCCTCAACAACTCGGCGGACGGCGTGTACCGCGCCCGCAACGCGGACGGCACGTATGAAGAGATCGTTCAGCCCCAGGCCGCCGTGGTGGTCACCGACTACCGCACCGGGGAGATCAAGGCCATCGTCGGTTCCCGCACCAAGCCCAACCGCCGCAAGACGCTGAACCGGGCCGCCGACATGAACATGCCCGTCGGCTCCGCCATCAAGCCCCTGTCCGTATACGCCCCGGCCATCGAGCTGGGCCACGGCGCGGCGGACATTGTCAACAACATGCCCATCCCCGTGGCCGGCTGGCGAAGCAGCAGCGGGGAGGATACCTGGCCCAGGAACTACGGCGGCAGCTCCTACCGGGGCCCGGAAACCATGCGCACCGCCCTGACCCGCAGCGACAACCCGGCCGCGGCCTACGCGCTGATGAACTTCGTCGGGGTGGACCGTTCCTACGACTATCTGCTCCGTCTGGGCGTATCGCCCGATCACATCAACAAGACGCCCTTCGGCCTGGCCCTGGGCTCCAGCGGGATTTCCTGCATCGAAATGGCCATGGCCTTCGGCGCCCTGGGCAACGGGGGCGTTTACCGTTCCCCCATCACCTTCAAAGGCCTGTTTGACAGCGACCGCCGCAGCCTCTTTGACGCCGGCGCCAACCAGGCGCAGCGGCAGGTGTTCAAGCCTGCCACCGCCTGGCTGACCGTGGATATGCTCAAGGACGCCGTCGCTTCCGGCACCGGCACCGCCGCCAAAGTGCCCGGGCAGACCGTCGCCGGGAAGACCGGCACCAATTCCGACCAGCGCGGCGTCTTCTTCGCCGGCATGACCGGCTGGTACTGCGGCGCGGTCTGGATCGGCCACGACAACTATAAGCCCCTGTCCTCCAAGACCACCGGCGGCAACAGCGCCGCCAAACTATGGCAGGCGGTCATGGCCCGCATCCATTCGGACAAAGCCCTCCGGGACCGGGACATCCTCCAGGGCAGCGCCGAGGAGTACGGCCTGGTCAAGGTGACCACCTGCGCCGTTTCCGGCCAGCTGGCGACCGAGGCCTGCTATGCCGATCACATGGGCTACGGCACCAAAACCGACTGGTGGCCGGCGGACGCCCTGCCCCGGGTGTACTGCCAGCTGCATGTCCAGCAGGTAATCTGCGCGGATTCCGGCATGCTGGCCGGCCCCTACTGCGAAAACACCCGCACCGCCGGCGTCGTTTCCCTGCCCTACGGCCACCCGCTGGAGAAATACATCGGCACGGAATACCAGGGCATCCTGGAAGATTATCTGGGCAGCACGGTCAGCGGCAGCGTCCTTTGCACCTGGCACAGCGCGCCCCCGTCCCCGGAGCCTGACCCGTATGCGCCGCAGGACACTGACCCTTACGGCGGGTATGATCCCTATGACGGGTACGATCCCTATGACGGCTACGACAGCTATGACGCGTACGATGATCCCGGCGCGGACGGCGCTTCCTCCCTGGAAAGCCTGCAGGCCGGCGCCTGGGACCTGGTGCAAAGCGCCACCCAGCAGCTGGGATGGATGGAAGAAAATTCCCAGGGGTATCTGCTCCTCGTCGACGCGATCCAGAACCTGGTCACGCAGCTGAACGCAGGCGCGGGGGCTGACGCCCTGGCCGCGGCCATGAGCGAGCTGACGCAGGCTATGAACGGGTACTGATACAAAGCGGAACCAAGGATTCACTTTGCGGAGGCGGACCTATGAAAAAGCAGCTGTGTGCCCTGCTTGTTCTCCTGCTTTGCCTGGCGGCGGTGTCCGGGCCGGCAGCGCCGGCCGCCGGCATGGATTCGGTTCCTGCCTATCCCTTCCCTGCCGGCAGTGACCGGTCCGGGGAGGACGGCCGGTCTTCCCGCCCCGCTTTATCCATCGATGCTCATCCGGCGGACGTCGCGACGTCGCCGGACAGCACCGCCACTTTCTGGGTCAGCGTATACGGCTCCGCCGCGGGCCTCACCTACCAGTGGCAGGTCCGCTACGGAGGGACGGGGAACTGGTATAATCTGGACACAACCGGCAGTCTCAGCAATTTCCTTTCGGTGCCCGCCGGCGGCAACTTCGGCAACCAGTACCGCTGTGTGCTCACACGGAGCGACGGTCAGTCCGTCACCTCTGAGTACGCCACGCTCAAACAGAATTTTTATTTTTTGAGCAATCTTTGGGACATCTATGCCGCCGATGGGGAGACTGTCCGGTTTTCCGTCACAGTGACCGGCTACCGGCCGACGTACCGCTGGGAGGAAAGGGATGTGTCTTCTTCTTCCTGGCGCGCGGCCGCTCAGGGGGATCAGTCCTGGCTGACCGTCCGGGCGTCCCCGTCCACCTTTGGGCGGGAGTACCGCTGCGTGGTCCAGGACGGCTTTGGAGCAGTCATCACTTCCTATCCGGCATCGCTTTACGCAAAGCAGACGCCCGCCCCCAAACCGGCCGCGAAACCGGCGCAGACCACCGCGGCTCCCGCTCCTGCCGCCGGATCCCCCGCCGCCGTCTCGTCCTTTTCCTTCCGGGCCATCCCGGAAAGCGGCGATCAGATCATTCTGTTCTGGAATGCTGTCCCGTACGCCTCTTCCTACCGGATCACAGTCTCCGAAAACGCGGATTCTGACCCGGACGCTCCTTCCGAGGCCACCGGGAATACCTATATCCGCATGCCTCTGTCCGGCACCGCCGGGACCCGGTATTACCGGCTGCTGACAGGCGGCGGCCAGAGCCGGGAAATCGCCGGGACCAGCGTGACCCGCCCCGGCGCATCCGGCGGTTCCGGCATGGACGTTGCCGCCGGCGCCGGGGAATGGATCACCTTTATCGCGCCCAGCGTGAAAGACGCGGTCTCCTGGCAGTGGCAGGAAAGGACCTCTCCCGAAGCGCAGTGGAACAACGTCAGCCAGAGCGGCAGCGCTTCCTGTACGTTCGTCGTCGGGGAAGCACAGCTGGGCTGCCAGTACCGGTGCGTCATCCGCCTGAAAAACGGAAAAACCGCCGAGAGCGATGTCATCACCCTCCGGCGGAAATAATCCTGTTTGATCCTGATGAATCCTGGTTTTCACCTGATTCATGCACGTCTGCGGACTCTTTTTTCGCCGTCTCCGCGTCATTCCTCCTCACCGCGCCTTCGGGTACGCTTTCGGATGCCTTTCCTGATCTGACAATTTGTTCCAAATGTCCAACTGAAATCCATGGTATGGAACCGCTGAAGCCTTTGAAAATAGGTCTTCCGGCATTCCTGGTTTTCAGAAACGGAGCAGTCAGGGTGTTCTGCCCCGGAGGTGCATCCCTCCCACCGGTGCACCGTGCACTTTTTCGCCAAGGGTGCACCTGATTTGGGGTGCCCCCTGCAGGAAACCTTAAAAACAAAGGCTTTGGATCTTGTACATAAACAACCTCATCAGGCGAATTTGCAACATTACGAAGGGTGCGCCTGCTTCATGCAGGGGTGCGCCTGTAAAATACCGGAGGAGCTGAACTGCTCACATTTGGAGCGCAGGGCTTCCTTTTTCAGTGTCCGCTTCTTGATTCACCGCGCTGAGTATGATATACTTTCTTTCGGAAGTTGATTGAAAAAACGAGCAGCTTCCGAAAGGAAATAAAAAATATGATTGAACGCAGGAAATATCTGGATGCCCTGATCAGACGCCAATGGAACGGCCGGATTAAGGTGATTA
>CAMJXZ010000290.1 GCA_946409855.1 uncultured Clostridia bacterium
AGGGCGGGGATTTCCTGTCCGTCTGGCAGGTGATCTTTGACTACCTGATCGCCTTTGCCGCCCTGGGTCTGGCGGGCCTGTACCGCTATCTCCATCAGAAATGGCAGGTCTTCCTGACCATGGGGCTTTCGGCCGCGCTGCTGGTGCTGATGCTGGTCAGCTATCCGGGAACCTGGTGGATATACGCGATCCTGCTGGCCGCGCTGGTTGTGCTGGCGGTCTTCGTCCTGATGAACCCGGAAAAGTACAGCATGCTTCCCGCGATGGGCATCGCCGTGCTGGGCCGCGCCGTTTCCGCGGTGATCGCCGGGCTCATGTGGGTGCCCTACTCCCTGTCGGAGGGCTGGATCACGGCGGAACAGGCCAACGCCCCCCTGCTGTACAGCCTGGTCTATAACGGCGCCTATCTGGTGCCGGAGCTGGTCATCTGTATGGTGGTGGCCGGCCTGGTGGGCACCCGCCTGCTTCAGGCGATGAAACAGCGGTAACGGTTTTTCCGGCCGGACATATCCATGAAAAAGCCTGCATCCCGGGCGCTCAGCGGCGCCTGAGGATGCAGGCTTTTTTTATTATTTATGACAGACTCACGGACGCTGACCCGCATGTAAGGGCCGGCCTGTGAAGCAAAGAATCTTCTTCCGCCCTTTTTTCGCGCCCGGAAACCGCGTTTCCGTTTGCGCGAAGGGCCGCGCGGAAGCGCTTATCAGCCCCACGCTCCGGTGAGCCGCATCACCACAACCATGATCGCCGTGACCGCGGCCAGGCTGCCCATCATGCACATCATCATCTTCCTGGAGCGGCGGGCTTCTTCTTCTTTATCCTTCCGCTTCTGTTCCGCGATCTCCGCCGCGTGTTCCCGGTTATAGCGGATCTTGTCCGCGGTCTGGCTGAAGAAGGTCTTCGCGATTCCGTGAATGGCCCCGGCCACCGTTTCCGGCGTTTCTTCCTTTATTTCAATCTCGGCCCCGCAATAAGGGCAGAACCTGACCTGTTTGAGCTGATCGATCTCCAGCGTCGCTCCGCAATGTTCACACTTCATTTTTTTCTCCTCCTCCGCGTTTCCCGGTACTCTTTTCGTTTTTATTCCGCCGTGGCGGCGTCGGTTGGTTTTCTTTGTTTTTTCTCCGGGGCCGTTCGTTCCGGCCCACATGTATTGATACGCCGGGGGAACGGATGTGGCAGTTCAGGGACGCCGTTTTTCCTTAAAAATGTCCGATAAACTGCGAAAGTATTGAAATACAGAATAAAATTATCGAATTACAATAAAAATTTATTGACATTTGATCGCTCCGGCTGTATCATATCCTTACAAAGGAGGGATGAACATGAGCCAGCACAAGCTGTCTGTGTATCTCAAAGCGGTCCTCGCCGGGATCGGCGTCTGCGTACTCGCCGTATATCTGCTGATTCTGCCCCGGTGCGGGGCGTTCTTTCGCGAAAGTTATCCGGAATTCGCCGCCTGGCACTGGCCGTGGATGGTGTTTTTGTGGGTGACCGGCATCCCGGTCTGCGCCGCCCTGGCGCTGGCCTGGCGGATCGCCGCGCGCATCGGGGAGGACCGTTCGTTTACCCCGGAAAACGCGAAGCTGCTCCAGACGGTCTCCTGGCTGGCGGCGGGGGACACCCTGTATTTCTTCATCGGGAATGTGGTGCTGCTGCTGCTCGGCATGAACCACCCTGGGATTCTCCTCGGCTCTCTGCTGGTCTGCTTTGCCGGCACGGCGGTGGCGGTGGCGGCCGCCTGCCTGTCCCACCTGGTCAGGAAAGCGGCGGACTTGCAGGAGCAGAGCGACCTGACGGTGTGAGGAGGGCGTTATGGAAGGCGAAATCATCTTCAACATCGACGTCATGCTGGCGAAGCGCAAGATGAGCCTGACGGAACTGGCCCAGCAGGTGGGCATCACCCCGGCCAATATGTCCATCCTGAAAACGGGCAAGGCGAAGGCCGTCCGCATCACCACCCTGGCGGCGCTGTGCGAGGCGCTGGACTGCCAGCCGGGGGACCTGCTGGAGTACAGGAGGAACGGCACGGCATGAGAATACTGTATCCGGTGCTGGCCGCTTGTCTGGTGCTTTGCTTTGTCGCGGTTTCCGTCTGTTCCATCGGCGGGGAACGGCCGAGGGATCAGCTGATCCGGTCCGTCCCTTCCCCGGACGGGACGCTTGAGCTGCGCGTCTACCGGAACAACGGCGGCGCGACGGTGGACTGGTCCGTCACCGTATCCGTGCTGGACCGGGCGAACGGGCGCGAGCGGAATGTCTATTTTCATTACCATGAATACGAGCCGTCTTCCGTGTGCTGGCTGGACAATGAACGGGTCCGGATCGGGGATACGGTCATGAACGTCCGCACGGATTATTACGAGTCTTTCGCATATTGATCGCGCTGAAGGAGGAAAAATGGCCGTTTTGTATTTGCTGCGTCTGCTGCTTCGGGCGGCGCTGGTGCCGGCGGCGGCGCTGGCCCTCGCGCTGACCGGCGGCGGAGCCGGGGAGGGAGTGCCGGCTGCCCCTCTTTCCGACGGCTTTGCCGCGGTCCGGGTGGATACCCATTCTTCGATATTCGTCGATCAGGAACCCGGCATCCATTACTACACCCTCCTGAGCCCCGGCAAATACGGCTGTGCCGCGCACTGCGAGGCGTTTGAGCCGGATGAGGCCGAGGTATTTTCGGTGGACCTCCCGGAATTCCGTTATTTCCCGGACGAGGCCCGCGGGGACCGGGTCATCATCCTGGACGCGGCCGGGGAAACGGCCGATGATCCCGTCCTGTTTGAGATCGCGGAACTGTTCCGGAACCATCCGCACCACATTTGTGATATGGTCGTCTATCGCGTGGACGGGGAATATCTGGTCTGCTTCTGGGAAAATGTCAATCTGCACACGCCGTATCATATTTATTATTACAACACCGCGCAAAAGAAAATCCATCTGCTGCACATCTTTGAGGATGAGACAATCGAAGCCGTGCGGATCGTTTCGCCGGAGAAGCTGCGGGAAATCGAATAGGCCTGCCGCGCGGGGAGTATGTTTGCTCCTCAGGTCAAGCACGCTCCAAAGAGCCTTCTCCGATGGGGGCTGCGAGGGCCCGGTCACCGCCGGGGCGCCCCCTTTTCCGCCCATCCCGTTCCCCGGCTTGTAAAATGTCCCGCAAAGACTGGTCAGAGGACAGGCGCCGGGTATATGATGGATGCAAAGAACCGGAAGAGAGGTGTCCATGATGAAGATGTATTCTGCCCTGGCCATGTTCCTGGCGGCGCTGCTGACCGACCGGCGGGAGCCGGTGGAAACCGAAGAGGGCACGATGGGGTATGAATACAGCGTCATTCTGGACGCGCGGACCGGGGAGCCGGTCCTGCCGCCGAAAATGCACGAATACGAAACCGGCTGGTGACAGGCCCGGCCGGAAAGCAATACGCTTTGGAGGAAAAGCTGGATGCTGATCGCTTTTTTTCTGCTGCTGGCGGCGAACATCTGCGCCATCGTCAGCAGCCGCCGCCAGCGGCTGTCTCCGGATCCGAATAAAGGGAAGCCCTCGTCCATGACGGAAATGGCCGTCAGCATGATCTCTGTCGACGCCGTGTTCATCGGCTTCATCGTGTTTCTGTGCTGTTCTTTTGACATGCACTGGTACAACAAGGTCCTGTATGTCCTGCTGGGACTGTTGGTACTTGGGCTGCTGGCGGGGCTCATCACCGGGCGGCTGAACGCCCGGCTGTTTCTCATCTGGTGCGCCTGTACGCTGCTTACGGCAGGGGGGCTTTTCGCCAGCGACCGCTATGACCGGTACCTGAAGGATATCACCCTGCCGGAGCATTTCAGCTATGCTTCTTACGTCCCCTTTACCGAAGGCAGCCTGGCAAAAACCCCGGACGAACCGGCTTCCCTTCGCTTTGACGACACGGCGTCCGTCCCCCGGATGGACGGCGCCACCGCGCTCTATCCCGTCTACGCGGCCTTTGCCCAGGCGGTCTATCCGCCCCAGATGGCCGGGCTGGAGGCGTGGGAGATCACGGACATCGTCCGCTGCAGCACGACGGCGTCCGCCTACCGGAACATCGCGGACGGCACGTGCGATATCATCTTCGCCGCGGGCCCCAGCGCCGCGCAGGAGGCCTACGCGGCGGAAAAAGGCGCGGAGCTGGTCTATACCCCCATCGGCCGGGAGGCGTTCGTTTTCTTCGTCCACCCGGACAAT
>CAMJXZ010000291.1 GCA_946409855.1 uncultured Clostridia bacterium
AGGCTCCAGTTTGATTATCTTTTCCATATTCCATTGCCTCCTGAAAATTCCGATTTGTCGATAGTCGATTATCTCAAAAGATATTTCGCGATGACCCTTTCCAGTCATCACTTGCAATTCTACCATATACGCACCCAAAACAAAAGAAAGAAACCTTCGGGTTCTTCCGGGTGGTCTTCTGAATAAAATTACCTGAGGAGGAAATCATCATGAAGAAGAACTATTACAGCGCTACCGCTACTGCTGCTCGGATCACCAAGGTTCCGGTCGAAGTCATCCGCGCCGGTTTCCGCAAGGGTGCCAAGCCCACCGGCAACGTGCTGAACGCCGTGATCGTAGCCCGTCAGCTGTATAACGGAACATTCCGCAAGGCTGCCGTTGCTGCTGAGCAGGCGTAATCTGCGCTTCATAAAGAGCTCCTTCGGGAGTTCTTCTTTTTTCAAGAGAAAAGAACAACCTTTTCAGCTGCCCTTCATGCTGCAGCTTACCGGTTACACCGTCTTCCAGAATTCAGTTTCGAAATCGTGGGACAAATCGTGGGACAATTATCCTTACTGTCTAAAACAGCCTTTATTTATTTGCTGTTTTCAATAATCAGCATATATTGCCGTGGCAGATGAACAGTAGTTTTGTCATATCGCCGGTCTTTCCTTCGGAAACGCGGGTCCTCCCCGATAAATCATGAAGAAACGCCGGTTTTTTCACGGAAGGAATCCCTGCCGGACATACGCGGGAACGCTGCCACCCCGGAAATCCGGACGTATATACATATGGCCGCCGGGAAAGCCTTGCGGAACAGGCAGAATGCTCAATCCCGGCCCCGGGGTCCGCCCGGGACGGGAAAAGGAACGAAAACAACTGCTCATGGACAGACGGCCGCCGGAACAGAGCGGCCGGGAAACCGAAAAGGATTTTAAGGAAGGAAATGATTATGAAAAAACTGATTTCACTGTTACTGGTTCTTTGCTTTTCCATCGCCGCGGTGGCCGCGTTTGCCGAAGACGGCGCCGGGGATTATCTGGACAGATATCCGGAAGCGGCCCGTTATGAGAGCGTCTGGGTGGCTGAAAACGGCGACTGGCGCATTGAGTCCTTCGCGGAAGACGACGGCGTCCGCGTGATGGCGGTCCATAAGCTGGGCGACAACAAGGAGGACCGCTGGGAGTATGCCGCGGCATTAAGCGAAAACGGCACGCTGACGGCGGATCCGCAGGGGCTGCACTATCAGCAGGACACCGTTACGGACGAACGCACCGAATATTATGAAGACGGCGGCGCCGAATTCAGCATCAACGAAGAAGGAAAACTGGTCTGGAAGGACCTGAAGGAAGACGCCGGCAAGGGCCTGGCTTTCGAAAAGATCGGCAGCTTCTTCGGCGGACGCTGGATGAAGGGCGATATCGAAGTGATCTTCTATGAATGGTACGACGGCCAGTATGACATCCGCCTCTATCAGCGGGGCGCCGGAAACGTGATCCTGAAGGACGCCATCCTGAAGGGCGACTATGACGCCGCAACGGATACCGTTACCGTCACGGGCGAATTCGAAGGGGAGGAACCCTTCACGGTCACTTTCTCCCACGATGAAAAAGGCAATGTTCTCTGGAATGAAAACGGCGAAAGCACCGTGCTGGAATGCAGCTTCCTGACGGACTGACCGGAAAGACACCCCCGCCCGCGGGACGAGAAAAAACGGGATCATCCGGAATGCCGGTGATTTGATCCCGGGCTTTTTCCGGTCCTCAGGGAATATGCCCCTCCGGGCGCGGATCATACGGATCCGGTACGCCGGACGCGTGTTAGCGATTGAAGAAAGGAACGAAAAATAATGAGCATAGAAACAACAGCCTGGGTTTCCGGGGGAGGACTCAGCCCCCTGATGACTATACTGATCGCGGTATTTGCCGCCCTCCTGATCGGAGCCGTCGGCAGAGGGCTCTACGTCTGGGTCAGAAACAACCGTTCGCCGCGGGAGACCGCGGAGGCCCGGGTCGTAACCAAAAGGATGAAGGTTTCGGGCCACGGCGGACACGCGGGGGCGAGAACCGTTTCCGGCATGAACGGGGCCGGCTTTTCGACGTACACCCGGTACTTTGTCACCTTTGAACTGGAAAACGGCAAGCGCCTGGAACTCGGCATGAAAGATCCGGAGTACGGCATGCTGGCCGAAGGAGACCGGGGCCGCCTTTCCTACCAGGGCACAAGATACCTCGGCTTTGAGCGGGCATAACCCGGTTTTCCGGCAAACGGACAAAACAAAAAGAATAAAGCGGGAAATCTCCGGCGGACAGCGAAGGTTGCCGGAGATTTCCTTTTGAGAAGGCACGGCGCCGGCGGCAGGTCCCGGATGGTATCGGAAGAACAGCCCGCGCTTTCCGCCAAGCGCATTTCCTTATATTATTCCCGTTTCAGGGCAGGCGGTACCGCCGCGCGCGGGCCTGTTACGGCAGCACGGTCCGGTCCGGCTCCCAGCCCAGGGCCAGGTACTTTTCCTTCCGGTTGGCCTTGTCGTTCCTCAGTTCCCGGGACGCGTACAGCGCCACCTCTTCCGCGGCGCAGCGGGGCACCGCGATGACTCCGTCGCCGTCCGCCACGATCACGTCGCCCGGACGGATCGCGACGCCGCCCAAGGCGACGGGGATGTCTTTTTCGCTGAAGCGGATCCGGGCCTGGTCCATCTTCTGGGAAACGAATCTGCACCAGACCGGCACCTTCTGCAGGATGCACTCGTCGGAATCCCGGATGCCGCCGCCGTTGGTGACGATCCCGCGGGCGCCTTTGGCCAGGCAGCTGAGCGTATTGTCGGAACCCATCAGGCCCACGTCCACGCCGCTCATGTCCAGGACAATGAAATCGCCCGGCTCGATATCCTGCATCCACGGATAGGTGGCGACGGTATTGTAGTAGTGATTGCTCCATTCCGTGTATGCGTCGCCCCGGACCAGGGGCGCCGGGCCTTCGAACGGCAGGTACCGGGCGGTTCTGGCGATGCCGCAGGCCCGTGTCCGCCAGAGAGGCCGGATGTCCGCGGACAGGCTTCCGTAGTGATGATAGCCCAGCCAGTCCATGCCGTCCCGGACGTCCGCCACACGGAGCGGAGCGTACAGCGCCAGCAGTTTCTTGTTATCTTCCTGTGCGGTCATGTTTTTCCTCCGCTTTTCATTCTCAGGGACACGGCCTCAGAACTGTTGATAAAAGCCTTCTCTGTGCGCTTTTGATCCTGCTCCGGACGGCTCCGCATGGCAGGGAGCGCGCCCGGGATCGCCCCTTCCGGGCGGCTTCCCCGCCGGGGATAAGCCTGTCCGGATCCTTTACGCCCCGTACGGGCTGTCGAATTCGGCTTCCGCCTTGCGCACCGCGTCTTCCAGGGACATGCCCGCGAAGTGCTGCGCGCCCAGGTACCGGCCGGATTTTTTGTCGTTGATGAACACGCCCACCACAATGCCGGGAATCGCGCTTTCCGGCGCGTTGGGCGCCTGCGGGCCGCCCAGGTCCGTCCTGCACCAGCCGGGGTCGGTCAGGTTGATCAGCACGTCCGTCCCCTGCACTTTGGAGCCCAGGTCGATGGTGATCTTGTCCAGCGCGGCCTTGCTGGCGGAATAGCCGGCCTGGCAGACGTCCAGCGCGATCCCGCTGGTGGTATTCAGGATGCGCCCGCTGCCCCTTTGGATCATGCCGGGCAGGAAATGGTAGCAGATCATCGCCGGCGCGATGGTGTTCACCCGGAAGCTGATTTCATAATCCGAAACGGGGGTGCTGAGATAATCGGTGCGGTACGCGATCTGCAGCCCCGCGTTGTTGAGCACGATGTCCACGGCCACGTTCATTTCGTCGATCCGCGAAAGCATCCGCCGGACGGCTTCGGGGTCGTTCAGGTCCGCCGCCACGGCAAACGCCTGTACGCCCAGGCCTTTTACTTCCCCGAGCACCTTTTCCGTGTGGGCCAGGTCCCGGCTGTGCAGGATCAGGTTGCAGCCCTTCCGCGCCATGAACAGCGCCGTCAGATAGCCGATGCCCCGCGCGGCGCCGGTGATCAGCGCCCATTTTCCTTTGACGTCATACATGGAAGAAACCTCCTTGTTTTTTGGAATAGTATCTGTTCAGTTTCCTGACAAGGATAAGACATGTATCGTTCTAAAGAGGGGGTGATCAGGGGGAGACTTCCCCCTGATTGTAATCCGCAGCGGCGGCATG
>CAMJXZ010000292.1 GCA_946409855.1 uncultured Clostridia bacterium
CGTCCGCCTGCTGCTGAGCAACGTGGTCACCTTCAACGAAGAGTTCTTCCTGACCCTGGTGGACGTGGTCGCCTACGGCACAACCGGCATCCTGATCGTGTTGGCGATCATGTACCTGAACGACTATACCCTGAAAAAGACCCTTGCCATCATCGTCATTACCCTGTTTACGGTGCTGATCGCCGTGGCGCTGCTGTTCGTGGTGTACGTGCTGATCGGCCAGCTGATCGATTTCGTGGCTTCGATCTACGGAGAGGTGGTGTATCGCTTTGTCAGGAAGGTATAAACTGCTGGCGGCGCTGACGGCGCTGCTCCTGCTGGCGGCGCTGACCGGCCCGGCCCTCGCTGCGGAAGCGGGGCAGGAGCGCGCCTCCGACGTTCCGCCCGAATACAGGCTGGCGGCCCGGTCCTCCCGGTTCAATCTCTACGTCAGGGAGGACACCCTGGCCATCATCGTGGAAAGCAGGAACAACGGCAGCCGCCTTTATTCCGCCGTGCAGAACCCGGATGACTTCAAGGACCAGGCCGCCTGGAAGGGCTTTTACCAGAGCGGCATCGTCATGGAGTTCATCGAGGACGTCAAGAGCACCAACACCCAGGCGGATTTTATCAACATGGAAGCCAGGGTCGATGTCACGTATCTGGACAACGGCTTTTCCGCCGACGTGCTTTTCCCGGCTTACGGCGTGGGCTACACCGCCGTGGTGACGCTGGACGAACGGGGCCTGACCGTCACCGTTCCGCAGGACAGGATCATCAACGCGGAAACGGCGGACCACCGCTACACCGTCGCCACCTTTACCCTGTATCCCTTCCTTGGGTACAGCGTGCTGGGCGCGGACGAGGGGTACATGATCATCCCGGACGGCCAGGGCGCGCTGATCGAGCTGAAGGACAATGAAAACCGCTTTTCCTCCCCCTTTGACCGCCCGGTATACGGCACCAACATCGGCATTGAGGATACGGTCAACTCCCGCTGGAGCGTGGGCACCGAGCCGGTGATCATGCCCGTGTTCGGCATGGTGCATACCGGAAAGCAGATCGGCTTCCTGGGGGTGATCGAGCAGGGCGACAGCGCCGCCCGCATCCGCGCTTATCCCAACGGGGCCAACAACCTGAGCTTTGACTGGGTCAGCGCCAAGTACACCTACCGCATGGTATACAAGCAGCCCACCGGCCCGTCTTCCGGCGCCGTGGACATGCTGACGGAGGAAGCCCGGCATTTCGACATCGTGCAGCACTTCCTTCTGGCCGACGGGGAAGACGCCACCTACGCGGGCCTTGCCTGCGCCTGGCGGGACTACATGGAAGAAAAGGGCTTCTTCGCCCACGCCGACAGCGGCCGCCCCTTTGACGTGGAGGTGGACTTCCTGGGGCTGGAGCGGGAAAACGACGTCCTGGGAAAGACCGACGTGGTCATGACCTCCTTTGCCCAGGCGGCCGACATCCTGGACCTGATGAAGACCGACGGCGTGGACCGCGCCTCCGTGGTCTACCGGGGCTGGCAGGCGGACGGCCTCACCGGCGGCGTGCCCACGTCCTTTAGCCCCGCGGGCTCCCTGGGCGGGGGCGGCGGGGTGGAAACCCTGATCAGAAAGTGCACGGCCCTGGGCATGGACTTCTCCCTGGAAGCGGACTTCTTGTCCCTGAACACGGAAACCCATCCGGTGCTGACCTATTCGGCCTTCAAGAAGATCACCAGCCAGACCTGGAGCCGGCCCACCTTCGGCCCGGTGTACGACACCCTGTATTACCTGGCGCCGGACCGTTCCGCGGCCATCGCCCGGGATACGCTGAACGCCATGCGTTCCGCCCGGGTCCCCGGCGTGTGCCTTACGGGCGTCACCCAGCTGATGGCGGACTACTACTATCAGAACCACTATCAGGAATCCGGCAAACTCGCGCAGTTCTACCGCGGGATCGCGGAAAGCGCCGCAGAAGATTTCCGCACCACGCTGAAATCGGCCAACGCCTACCTGTGGCCTTACGCCGGCGCCCTGAATGACCTGCCGGTGACCGGTTCCGATTACGCCTACGTTTCCCGGGACGTGCCGCTGCTGGCCATCGCCCTGTCGGGAAAGATGCCGGCGTATCTGGAATACGTGAACTTCCAGGCCAACGCCCACAAGTTCTTCCTGCGCCTGGCGGAACAGGGCACCCGCCCCTGCTTCCTCATCACCATGGAAGATCCCATCGAGCTGCAGAACACCAATTCCTCCGATATCTATTCCGCCCGCTGGGACCTGTACCGGGTCACCCTGGCCAGATGGTACGCCCAGCTCAAGGAACTGCACGGGCGGATCGACGGCGCGTCCATCGCCGCCCATGACGTGGCCGGCGACATCACCCGGGTCACCTGGAGCAACGGCGTGAAGGTGTACCTGAACTACGGGGAAACCGCCGGCGAGATGGACGGCGTCGCGCTGGAACCCATGAGCTGGAAGGCGGTGAACTGAGCGTGAGTAACTGGCTGTATGAAAAGGTCCTGCCGCTGCTGGAATACCTGCCGTACGCGCTTCTGATCGGCGTATGCGCGGCCCTCGCCGCCGCGCTGGTCTACGCCACGGTGCGCCGGGCGCAGAAAAAGCCCGTCCAGCGGAAGGTCCGGGAATCCCTTTGGGGGTATTTCTTCATCTTCCCCTGGGTGGTGGGCATCTGCATCTTCTTCCTCAGCGGCGTCGCCAACTCCCTTCTGTATTCCTTCTATAACCTCAAGCTGGACAACGGCCTGCAGCTGATCCCCCTGACCGGGGCGGACGACGCGGGCAACACCGTGTACACGCCGCTGGCCAACTACATCTCGGTATTCAACAAGGAACTCAACTACCCCGTCACCCTGGCGAACTTCGCCGTCAGCCTGATCCTGCAGCTGCCGGTCATCATCGCCTTCTCCCTGATCATCGCCCTGATGCTCAACGGCAAGATCCGGGGCCGCGGCTTCTTCCGCACGGTCTTTTTCCTGCCGGTTATCATCGCCACCGGCCCCGTCATGAACCAGCTGACCGCCCAGGGCGTATCCAGCGTGCCCATGGTCAGCCAGAACGTGATCAGCACCATCCTGGCGGGCCTGCCGGAGTTCATTTCCACCCCCATCAGCGACCTGTTTTCCCAGCTGATCCTGATTCTGTGGAACTCGGGCATCCAGATCCTGATTTTCCTGGCGGGCCTTCAAAAAGTGCCCACCGCCATGTATGAGGCGGCCAAGATCGACGGCGCTTCCGGCTGGGAGACCTTCTGGAAGATCACCCTGCCCACCCTGCGTTCCATGATCCTGCTCAACGCCATCTACACCGTGGTCACCCTGGCCACCGGCAGCACCAACCCCATCATCGACCTGATCTACAACGCCACCTACGCCGTCACCAAGGGCTATTCCTACGCGGCGGCCATGACCTGGATGTACACCGTGATCGTGGCGGTCCTGCTGCTCATCACCTTCCTGATCGTCCGGGAAAGGAAGGAAAAGAAGAGCACGGTCGTCTGGCGCCGCGACGTGGAGAGCCGGCGCGGCACCAAGAGCAAGAAGCTGCTCAAAATGATGGAAAGGGGGATGAAGGCATGAGTCTGACGGACCTGCAGCTGAAAAAAAGCCGGGCGAAAGCCATCCGGAAAGACAAATTCAAAAAGAAGATGCTGGGCAGCGCGGACAAGCGCGGGCTGCTGGTATCCACGGTGATCTATGTGCTGCTGATCACCATCGCGTTCATCTACCTCTATCCGGTGCTTTACATGTTCTCCCGCTCCCTGATGACCCGCAGCGACCTGCTGGACGCTTCCGCCAAATGGCTGCCCTCCCAGGTTACCGAGAAGAATTATCAGGACGCCATCCTGACGCTGGACTACTGGAACAGCCTCTGGAAAAACCTCGTGCTGGCCCTGCTGCCCACCCTCTGCCAGGTGTTCATCTGCTCCATGGTCGGCTACGGCTTTGCCCGGTACGAGTTCCCCCTGAAGAAATTCTGGATGGCCGTGCTGATCCTGGCCTTCCTGCTGCCCACCCAGGTCACCTCCCTGCCCAATTACCTGACCTTCTCCCGCCTCAAGCTTGCGGACGGCACGGTCAAGCCCTTCGTGATCACGGCGCTGCTGGGCCAGGGCTTTAAGAGCGTATTGTGCGTGCTGATCTTCTACAATTTCCACCGGCAGACGCCCCAGTCCCTGGTGGA
>CAMJXZ010000293.1 GCA_946409855.1 uncultured Clostridia bacterium
GGAGAAAACATCAAAGATGCATGCAAGATTTAGCAATCTTATCAGAGAATAGTATAAGAAACCATGATGCATCCATCAAAAAAAGCTGCCGATTCTCCGGCAGCTTTTCCGATCTTCGCCTGACTGATTATTTGACCTCGTCCTTCAGGGTTTTGCCGGCCTTGAAGGTGGGGACGGTGGTGGCGGGGATCTTTATTTCTTCGTGAGTGCTGGGGTTGTGGGCCATGCGCTCGGCGCGGGTTTTGGCTTCGAAGGAACCAAAGCCAGCGATGACAACCTTCTCACGGGCTTTCAGGGTTTCGACAACGGTGTCGGTGAAAGCGCCCAGGGCCTTGGCGGCGGCGTCCTTGGTCAGGCCGGATTTCTTGGCGATGGCATCCACCAGTTCAGCTTTGTTCATGATACAAATACCTCCAAAATAGTGATGCAGGCAGTTGCTTTTTTATTGCCTGCTGCCCTTCCAGTATACAGCAATTTCCTGTAATGTCAAGCTTTTCAGCTCTTTATTGTCTTTTTTTATCCGCTCTTCCATCCGGGCAAAGCGGGCGATGAATTTTTCCGTGGCGGCCATCAGGGCGGTCTCGCATTCCACCCCGGCCCGCCGGGCGGCGCAGACGCAGGCAAAGAGCAGGTCGCCGATTTCTTCCGAAGGATCTTCTCCTTTTTGCACCAGTTCCAGGGCCTCGCCGGTTTCCTCGCGCACCTTGGCCAGGGCGCTTTCCGCGTCCGGAAAATCAAAGCCGGCCAGGGCGGCCTTGTGCTGCACTTTCTGGGCGCGCATCAGGGGCGGCAGGCCCCGGGAAACGTCCCGCATGGCGTCCGCGGCGGTGTTCAGGTGCCGCTTGCGCCGCTTGAGCTCTTCCCAGGTTTCGGAGACTGCTTCGGCTGTTTTCGCGGTGCCGGAGGCAAAAATGTGCGGATGCCGCTCGATCATCTTTTTGCAGATGGCCGTGGTAATATCCGACAGCTCCATCGTGCCGTACTGGCGGCCGATGCTGGCCTGGAAAACGACCTGCAGCAGCACGTCCCCCAGTTCCTCGGCGGCGTGAGGCCAGTCCTCGTCGTCGATGGCGGCGGCGGTTTCATAGGCTTCCTCGATCAGGTAGGGACGCAGGGTGTGATGATCCTGCGCGCGGTCCCAGGGGCAGCCGTTTTCGCCGCGCAGCACGGCCATGATCCGGACCAGGTCCTGCACGGTATACCGCTCTTTTCCGGTGAGGGGCAGCGGCAGGATCAGGGCGCAGGCGCTCCGGCCGTATTCCTTCTGCCTGTCCAGATCTTCCAGCGGGATGGACACGCTTTCCCGGGCCTGTCCTTTGGTTTCGGGCGGAAAGAAGCGCACCGGCTGGCTTGCCCCGTAAACGTCCAGCAGGCGCAGCTTGATCTCCCCGGCCAGCAGGCGGTCGTCGATTTCCTCAATCAAAAGCGGCCAGTCTCCCATCGCGTCGGGCAGGGAGGAAGCCGCGCACCGGCATACGGCGGGAAAACCGGCCGCTGCCAGGATCTCCCCGCTCAGCGGCACGCCCGGCACCGCCTGCGCAGCCGCGCCGCGCCGGTACAGCGCCTGTACGGTTTCATCCCGTTCCGGGTCGGGAACGGCATAGAGCACCGGGGTACTTTCCGCGGCTTCCAGGACGCGCCGGACGCACAGCTCCGTCAGTTCATCAAAATCCTCCGCCTGATCGTACAGGGCGTCCAGCGTTTCAAAGGGGATCCCTTCCCCGCGCAGCCAGGCGGCGCAGTCGGTTTCGCCGGTCCGGAGGATCAGCTTTTCCGCCTGTTTCATGCGGGCGACGGCGCCCAGGGTCAGATGCTCCCTGCCGCCGGGGCCCAGGGCCAGAACGGTGATCGGGTTCATTTGCCTTCACGCTCCTTTTTGGAAAGCCACACCATCAGCACGTTGATGTCCGCCGGGGAGACGCCGGGGATCCGGCTGGCCTGCCCCAGGGAAAGCGGCTTCTGCCTGTCCAGCTTCTGCCGGGCTTCCAGCCGCAGGCCGTCGATGTCCGCGTAGCGGATGTCCGGCGGCAGCTCCTTTTCTTCCATGACCCGGGCTTCTTTGATCCGGGCGCGTTCCTTGCTCAGATACCCTTCGAATTTGACGGTGAGCTCCGCTTCTTCGACAGACGAGGGCAGGTATTCGCCCCATTCGGGCGGGACGGTCAGCTTTTCTTCCGGGCGGCGGAGCCGGGCGTCCATATGGTGTTCGGCGATCTTCTGCACCAGTTCTTCCGTTTCCCGCTGCTTGCGCTCGGCCAGGCGCATTCGCTCGTCGCCGGCCAGGCCGATCCGGTGCGCCCGCTCGGTGAGCCGCAGGTCCGCGTTGTCCTGCCGGAGGAACAGACGGTACTCAGCCCGGCTGGTCATCATCCGGTAAGGCTCGTCCGTGCCCTTGGTGGTCAGGTCGTCGGCCATGACGCCGATGTAGGCCTGGTCCCGTGTCAAAAGGAAAGGCGGTTCGTTTTTGATGTAAAGGCTGGCGTTGATGCCGGCCAGAATGCCTTGGGCGGCCGCCTCTTCATAGCCGGAGGTGCCGTTGATCTGCCCGGCGGTGTACAGCCCCTGAATGTGCCGCACGTTCAGCGCGGGGGAAAGGGCGGTGGGGTCGATGCAGTCGTACTCGATGGCGTAGGCCAGGCGCACCAGCACCGCGCGCTCCAGCCCCCGGATGCTGCGGTACATATCGACCTGCACGTCCCGGGGCATGCCGGTGGACATCCCCTGGATGTACCATTCCGGATAGTCCAGACCCTCCGGCTCCACAAAAAGCTGATGGCGGTCCTTGTCCGCGAAGCGGGTGACCTTGTCCTCGATGGAAGGGCAGTACCGGGCGCCGGTCCCGTGGATCAGCCCGGAGTACATCGGCGCGCGGTGCAGGTTGGCCCGGATGATGTCGTGGGTGCGCTCATTGGTCCAGGTCAGGTAGCAGCCGGCCTTGTTTTTCGGCGGGACGTCCGTCAGGAAGGAAAACGGGGTCACCGGCTCGTCGCCCGGCTGGAACTCCATCCGGTCAAAGTCGATGCTCCGGGCGTCCACCCGGGCCGGCGTGCCGGTCTTGAACCGGCGCAGCGACAGGCCCAGGTCCTGAAGGGATGCGGACAGCCGGTTGGCGGGCAGCAGCCCCTGCGGGCCCTGATTCCAGATCTCCGAACCGATGATGATATTGCTCTTTAAATATACGCCTGTGCAGACAACGGCCGCGGCGCAGGAGATCACGTCGCCGAAATCGGTTCTGACCCCGGTGACCCGGCCGTTTTCGGTCAGGATCTCGCTGGCCTCCGCCTGGACCACGGTAAGGCGTTCCTGGGCAAACAGGGTCCTGGTCATGATCAGGTGATAAGCGCGCTTGTCCTCCTGGGCCCGCAGGGAACGGACAGCCGGCCCTTTGCCGGTGTTCAGCATCCTCCCCTGGATCAGGGCGCGGTCGGCGGCGATGCCCATCTCGCCCCCCAGCGCGTCCACTTCCCGGACCAGATGCCCCTTGCCCGTACCGCCGATGGAGGGGTTGCAGGGCATCAGCGCGATGGATTCGATGTTCAGCGTCATCAGCACGGTTTGAAGCCCCAGTCGCGCGCAGGCCAGCGCCGCCTCGCACCCGGCGTGCCCGGCGCCGATCACAACCACTTGTGTGTTCATTGAATGTCCCTCAGAATCGTTTTGTTCTTTACAGCTTGGATCCCGCCCAAAGGCGGCCCCTGATTATAGCACGCCGGGCGGGGCGTTGACAATCCGGAAAGGAAATTCTGCGGAAGATTCAGGTGGAAATTCCGCTAAGGATTCCCCCAAACAGAAAGCGGCATGACGGAAAGCCATGCCGCGGAAATATTTGCATGAAACGGAGTATTGCGGGGAAACCGGGGGAAAATCAGTCGAGCTTCTTCAGATATCTGCTGTCCATATATCCGCCAATGCCGTTGACCACGACATAGTAAGTATCGTGCAGCTTCCCGTATACCAGAACGGTCACGATGGTGCCCTTCGTGTAATATCCGGTGATCGCGCCGCTTTCATTTTTGAGCGGGGCATTGTCCGTCTTGATTACCGCCTGGAAGGTTTCATACAGGCCGAGTTTTCCGCTCATAATCGTGCCCTTGCCGGACGGGATGCCGGAAACAGACCTGTTTCTCCACGGGCTCGGTC
>CAMJXZ010000294.1 GCA_946409855.1 uncultured Clostridia bacterium
TGCCCGCCGCCCTGGCCCCGGACGCGCCTTATGATTCCTTCGGCTGCTTTTCCGGCAGCGCCATGGAGCTGCCAAACGGCAAGCAATTGCTGCTCTATACCGGCGTTCGCAAGGAAGGCGGCGACAAGGGCAAGGAATACCAGACCCAGTGCGTGGCCGTGGGCGACGGCGTGGATTATCAGAAGTATGCCCAAAATCCCGTTCTGGACACCCAAGACCTGCCCGATGGCCTGAGCCCCTACGACTTCCGGGACCCCAAAGTCTGGCGGACGAAGGACGGTTCCTACCGCTGCGTGGTGGGCGCCCGCCGCATGGACCAAAGGGGCGTGCTGCTGCTGTTCAAAAGCAGGGACGGCTTCTCGTGGCGCTTTGAAAGCATCCTGGCGGAGAACGACGGGCGCTTCGGCCTCATGTGGGAATGCCCGGATTTCTTCCCCCTGGACGGAAAAAGCGTGCTCTTCGTCAGCCCCCAGGACATGCTGCCGGAAGGGTTTGAATACCACAATGGCAACGGCACCGTCTGCCAGATCGGCACATTCGACGAGGAAGCAAAGCGCTTCGTGCCCGAGCATCATCAGGCCATCGACTACGGCATCGACTTCTACGCGCCCCAGACCATCCTGACGCCGGACGGCAGGCGGGTGATGATCGGGTGGATGCAGAACTGGGACACCTGCAAAGTGACCGGGTACGAGGAACGCCCCTGGTTCGGGCAGATGAGCCTGCCCCGGGAGCTGTCCATCCGGAACGGCCGGCTGTACCAGCAGCCCATCCGGGAGCTGGCCCTGTACCGCGGCGGCAAGGCGGAATATCAGGGCGTGCGCGTCAGCGACCCGATGACCCTGCCCGGCGTCGAGGGCCGCAGCGTGGAAATGGATATCCGCATCCGCCCCGAGGACGGGCAGGCGCCCTTCCACAAATTCACCATGCGCTTTGCCCAGGACGGCCGGTACCATTCCATCCTCAGCTACCGGCCCCACGAATCCCTGCTGAAAATCGACCGGAAGTTCTCCGGTTCCCGCCGGGCCTTCATCCATCAGCGCCGCTGTCAGGTAGCCCGGAACGACGGCAGGATCCGTCTGCGCGTGATCCTGGACCGGTTCAGCGCGGAAGTGTTCATCAACGACGGGGAACAGGTGATGACCGCCACCATCCTGACGGACGCCGCCGCCAAAGGCATCTCCTTTGAAGCGGACGGCCGGGCCGTGATGGACATCACCAAATACAGCCTGTTTGACGGCGAATAACCCCGGCGCTCCGGCTCTGCGGGCGGTGCCCCAAAGATCATAGCGAAAAAGCGAAAAACGCTCTCCGGCCCAGCACGGGCAGAGAGCGTTTTTCCATACTAAAAACAGATCCGGCCGTCAGTCCTGCGCAAACACGGCGGTCCCCTCCGGAAGCTCCGCCTCCAGCCTGAAGGCGTACGCCGTGAGATCCGCTTCCAGAGAGGCTTTCCTGCCCCGGTTTTCCCAGACAAACCGGATCCTGTCCGGCCCCGGCGCGTCGGCGGTCATTTGGGCGTCAAAGCCAAAGGCTTCGCAGGCGCTTCGGATTTTCAGCAGTTTCAGCTGATCCTGTACGACGGGCAGGCGCAGCCTGCTTTGGATGTCCTCTTTGGTCAGGTTGGTGCGGTTGATTTCCTTGTGCCCGGCGTCTCCGCCCCGGGCCGCCGCTTCCAGATCGTTTTTCCCCGCGAACAGGTCCAGGTACCAGACCTGCGGCTTGCCGGGCATGAACAGCTGCAGGGCCCTTGCCAGCAGCAGCTTCCGTTCATCGCAGCCCAGGGCGCTGAAGTAGGCGGCGTTCACCTGGTAGTACATGTTCTTTTTGCCGTGCAGGTTTTTGATCAGCCCGCCCCGGCTGACGATCAGATCGATCAGCCCCTGGATGCGGTCGTCCGGCACCAGCCCCTTCAGGTCCAGCATGGGAATGCCGTCGTGGCAGCCCAGCATGCTGACGCAGCGGATGCCGCCCTCCCGCTGTTCCCGGGCCCAGCGGACCAGGTACCGGGGGTCGTGGTTTTCAATGGCGTCGATCAGCAGCCCGGGCAGGAAGAAATCGTACGTCATGAAGCCTTTTTCCGCCAGGGTCCGAAAGCTCCCTTCCCCGTAGGCGGCGTGGATTTCGGGCAGCAGCGTCAGGCCCCGCTTTTCCGCCAGCCCGCGGATCCGCTCCAGGATCTCCCAGGTTTCCGGCTCGTTCATGAAATTGCGCCGGCCGGGAATCTTGGAGGCATACCCGAAGGCGTCCAGCCGCACGATGGCCGCGCCGTACCCCGCCAGCTTGTCCAGCACCTCTTCATAATACCGCCAGACCAGGGGCGAGCGGACGTTGACGTCCATCTGGCCCAGATAGCTGCGCTCCCCCGTCGCCGGGTCCGTTTTCACTTCCTGATAGAAGGTGTTCCAGTAGGGCACCTCCCTGCCGTCCGGGAATTGCACCATCAGGATGGGCAGGCCGGGCTTGCGGAAAAACATATCCCGGATGTACATATCGTCCGGCTGGATCCAGCCGCCTTCCGTCATCTGCCCCCGGCCCGCCCAGAAATCGTTCCAGTTGATGAAGAAATCCCGGCAGGGTGACTGTTCTCCCTTCTCCAGCAGATCCCGGAACTGGGGGGACTGCACGGACAGATGATTGAGGATGAAGTCCAGCTTGAGGTCCAGCCCAAGGGCCCTCAGCCGGTCCAGATCGCCGGGGGCGGTCAGGCGCCGGTCCAGGTCATAGCTGATCACGGAAAAGCCCCGGTCCAGGTCGGTGGTGAACACGCTGGGCAGGATGTAGAAGGAACCGAAAGCCCCCCGCAGCTCTTTTTGCTCCAGCAGGGACGCGATGTCGGACAGGGTGCCGCCCAGACTGTCCGGATAAGCGTTCAGCATGGCCGCGCTGTTCATGGCCGCCCTCCTTTACGCGTCCGCCATCAGGCGGCGGTATTCTTCGAAGGTCAGGATGTTCCCCTGCTTGCTCAGGATGATTTTCGCCTTGTGGGCCTGGGCTTCCAGCTTTTTCTGCTCGATGTCCAGCACCATGGCGGTGAAGGCGCTGTCGGTTTTCCCGTCCCGGTTGCGGGCGCGGCGGTGCGCCAGGGTTTCCGCCGGAGTGGAATTGAGCAGCACGGGCAGGTCGACGCCCTCCAGGAAATCGCTGTTGCCGTGGGTCCATTCCAGGATCAGCACATCCGTACGGGAAAAATCCGTCTTTTCATACCACAGCTCGGTGAGCTCCCGGCCCATGCGCCGGAGATACACGGCGGTTTCCCCCTGATGGAACCGGGCCAGGATGTCGGACACCTCGTCGAAATTGATTTCGTTGGGCGTGCCCAGATACCCCGTCAGCGCCCGGCGGCCCGCCTGCTGATACACCCCGAGCCACGGACAGCCCTGCGCGGCGGTAGGCTCGGCGTCCTGTTCCTCTTCCCAGAGCCGGCGGAGCCCCGCGGAGACCTCCTCTGTCACCAGATCATGGTCCACCAGCCCGTGCAGCCCGCCCTGCCGGTACACCCGCAGCCGTTCCAGGTCGTTGTCCCGGGGGATGCGGCGGGGATAATTGTCCCCGCTCATGACGTAAGCGCCGATGCCGCCTTGATTCAGGTAATAGGCCAGCACCGAAGCGATCTCGCTTTTGCCCACGCCGCTGCCGCCGCAGACGGCGACCACCTTGCGCCTGCCCGGCATATCCGCCATCTGTTCGCGCAGCCTGGGGTAAATCGTCCGGGCTTTCTGGATATGCTCTTCGCCGATGCGGACCTGGTCGCCCGGCATATCTCCGTGGGGGATCTCCTGTATCAGGTCGGGAAACTGGGTTGTCGGGTCCATCGCGATGCCTCCGTTCAGGTCTTAAGACCGGTACAAATCCTGTGTTTTTCCGTTAACCGAGATGATGGGCTTCCGCCGACAGGGTGATCGGCGCGTCCGCGGCAAAGGTGATGCCGTCGGCTTCCAGGGGCGTGGGGATCAGGGAAGTGACCACGCGCTCCCCGCCGTTAATATACAGCTCCACGCTCTCTTTGTCCAGCAGAATCCGCAGCGTCAGTTCTCCGTCCCGTACCTCCGCCTTCACGTGGCGGGTGTGGGCGATGTCCCGGTGGGAG
>CAMJXZ010000295.1 GCA_946409855.1 uncultured Clostridia bacterium
CACGCTGACGGACGAAGAGATCCAGCGCCTGATGAACAAGGTCCTCAAAGTATGCGGCGAACAGTTCGGCGCGGAGATCAGGAGCTGATCCGGGCGTCCTGCGTCCCCGCGGAAGACCGTTCCGAACAAAAACATAATAAATACACCCCGCTTTTTCCCGCCCGGTTGACAAATCCATCCGGCGGGATATGATAGAAGAGCGCATTTGTCCAATCTATGAGGAGGAACTGACATGAGTAGAGTATACAATTTCGCTCCCGGTCCGGCCATGCTGCCGGAGGAAGCGCTGGCCACCGCCGCCGCCGAAATGCTGGACTTTGGCGGCACCGGCATGTCCGTCATGGAAATGAGCCACCGCGCCAAGGGCTACCAGGCGATCTTTGACGAGGCCGCCGCCCTGATCCGCGAGCTGATGGGCGTGCCGGAAAAGTATACCGTCCTGCTGCTGCAGGGAGGCGCCACCGGCCAGTTCGCCGCCGTCCCGCTGAACCTGCTCAAAACCAGCGCGGACTATGTGGATTCCGGCAACTTCGCCAGCGGCGCGATGAAGCAGGCGCAGGCCTACGGCACCGTCCGCTGCGTCGCCTCCTCCAAGGGGGACAATTACGACCATATTCCCGCAATCGATCCCGCGCAGCTGGACCCGAAGGCCGATTATCTGCACATCACCACCAACAACACGATCTTCGGCACCCGCTGGACCTCGCTTCCCGAAACGGGGAACGTCCCGCTGGTGGCGGACATGTCGTCCAACATCCTTTCCCAGCCCTATGACGTCAGCCGCTTCGGCGTGATCTACGCCGGCGCGCAGAAGAACATCGGCCCCGCCGGCCTGACCGTGGTCATCGTCCGCAGGGACCTGCTGGGCACTCCCAGCCCCCTGTGCCCCAAGATCCTCAACTGGACGCTGATGGACGAAAAGGGCTCCATGCTGAACACCCCGCCCACCTACGCGGTCTACATGACCGGGCTGTGCATGAAATGGCTCAAAAAGCAGGGCGGCGTCGCGGGCATTTACCAGGTCAACCAGGAAAAAGCGAAGCTGCTGTACGGCACGCTGGACGATTCTTCCTTCTATCATCCCACCGCGCGGGTCAGCGACCGGTCGCTGATGAACGTCACCTTCACCACCCCCAACCCCGAGCTGGACGCCCAGTTCGTCAAGGAAGCCGCGCAGAACGGCCTGACCAACCTCAAGGGCCACCGCCTGGTGGGCGGCCTGCGGGCCAGCATCTACAACGCCATGCCCCTGGAAGGCGTACAGGCCCTGTGCGCGTTCCTCAAAAAATTCGAAATGGAGAACCGATAATGATGTATAAGATCCGGAACCTGAACCCCATTTCCCCGGTCTATCACGACATCCTCAGCGCGGACAAGTACCTGGTCGGCGCGGAGGTCGAAAAGCCGGACGCCATCATTGTCCGCAGCGCCGACATGCAGCAGATGGACATCGAGGACCAGCTGCTCTGCGTGGGCCGCGCCGGCGTGGGCGTCAATAATATCCCGCTGGATAAAATGGCTCAGAAGGGCGTGGTCGTCTTCAATTCCCCCGGCGCCAACGCCAACGCCGTCAAGGAGCTGGTGGTCGCCGCCCTGCTGCTGGCCTCCCGCCGGGTGGCCGAGGGCATCCGCTGGACGCTGGACAACGCCGACGACCCCGACCTGGCCAAGCTGGTCGAAAAGGGCAAGAAGCAGTTTGTCGGCCCTGAACTGGCCGGGAAGACGCTGGGCGTCATCGGCCTGGGCGCCATCGGCGTCATGGTCGCCAACACCGGCGCCGCCCTGGGCATGAAGGTGCTGGGCTACGACCCGTACATTTCCGTGGAGCACGCCTGGAGCCTGTCCCGCGCCGTGCACCACAGCACCGACCTGAGCGAGGTGCTCCGCCAGTCCGATTACCTGACGCTGCACATCCCGCTGACGGAAGGCACCCGTTCCATGATCGACGCCGCCGCGCTGGAGCAGATGAAGAAGGGCGCTGCCCTGATCAACTACGCCCGCGACGCGCTGGTTGATACCGAGGCCCTCCGGGAAGCGCTGGAGAGCGGCGCGCTGCGCGCCTACGTATCCGATTTCCCGGTGCCCGCGCTGATGCACGTGCGCAACACGGTCTTTACCCCTCACCTGGGCGCCTCCACCCCCGAAAGCGAGGACAACTGCGTCCGCCTGATCGCCGGCCAGCTGAGCGATTATCTGAACGTGGGCACGATCCGCAACTCGGTCAATTACCCGAACTGCGCGCTGTCCCCGGTCACCATGCCCCGCCTGACGGTGCTGCATAAAAACGTCCCCAACGTGATCGGTTCGGTGACCGGCCTGCTGGCCTCCGCCAACCTGAACATCGAGAACATGGTCAACCAGTCCCGCGGCGAATACGCCTACACCGTGCTGGACATGCACGTTCAGCCCGACCAGGCGCTGATCGCCCGCCTGCAGGAACTGGATAACATTTACCGGGTCCGCCTGATCATGCCGGGCAGGTAACTGCCGGCCGGCACAAATAAACAGAACGAACCGGCTGCCGCAATGGGTTTTTGCGGCAGCCGGTTTTTATTGTGGTTTCTTATTTTATTCAGCGGCCTTCCCGCCGTTCTTTTCCCTGTTCCTCCTGCGGATATTGTACAGGTTGATCAGGTTGGCGGCGGTGATGCAGCCCAGCCCGGCAGCCAGATTCCTGCTGCCCGGTTCCCCCGAAAACATGGACAGCCCCAGGAAAACCAGCCCGGTGACGATCAGCACGGTGAAAGCGATCAGGAGAATCCAGTCCTTCGCCGTCATCTTTTTCCTTTCATCTTTATTCATGCAGCACACGCTCCCTTTCCAGCGCCTCTTTTTTCCCGTGGATCCGCCCCAGGCAGTACATGAGCAGCGTGGCGCAGAGCAGGTTGACCCAGCTCATCCGGTTGACGGGGTTGAACGCGAAGGACAGGCCGATCGCCAGATTCGTCCCGCCGATCACCGCCAGGAACTTCCCGATCCGGTCCAGGTGTCTGATCCTGGAGTCGATGTCCGAAAACAGGTCGAAGGGGCCGTCTGCCGTCTTTTTCCGGAAATAGATCCACATTGCCATCCGGCCGATGTATTCCGCCCCGGTCTCCCGCATGAAGGAAAGATAGGCCTCGTCATAAGGGTGCATCTCCAGCCGTACCGTGTATTCCCCCGGCTCACACCTGACAAAGCGGTATTTGCAGAACCCGACGCTTTCCAGCGCCCAGCCGTTTATCGCCATTTCGTTGAGCCAGTCTTCCTCTTTTTCAAATTCCCATACCCAGAACCATTTGCTGACAGTCTTGGTCTTTTCCATCACGGTCATCCTTTCCATGTTCAGCCCTCCTTCAGAGCCTGTTCCCCGTTGTCCGCCAGTTCCCGCAGACGGGCCACTTCGTTGATCAGGATCGTCAGGCCCTTCTGCGTCAGCTTGTATTCCTTCCGCCGGCTGCCGTCTTCCACGGGCAGCTGCAGGATCCATCCCTTTTCACACAGGGCGTTCAGGGCGCCGTACAGCGTGCCGGCTGCCAGCCGGACACGTCCGCGGCTCATTTCCTCCGTCCGCTGCATGATGCCGTACCCGTGCTGGGGAGACAGCAGGGACAGCAGGATATAGTAGGTCGATTCCGTCAATGCCAATGTATCCGGCATATCCTCACCTCCATCGGCGTTCGATATATCGGCGTTCGATATATCGTGACTCTATTATATCGTCATCCGATATACTTGTCAAGGGGGTAGATCAAAAAATTTTTCCATGCTCCAAAAGGCGCACAGCGCCGGGCGGCATCACAGGAACAGCCCCGGCTTCCGTATGCGGAATACGGAAAGCCGGGGCTGCCGGAATGAAAATGCAAGGTGCTCCGCGCGGGTAAAGGGATTTATACTGGTTTTCACCTAATCCATGCACATCTGTGGGTGCCTTTTGCGCCATCTCTGTGTCAGTCCTCCTCACCGTACCTACGGGTACGCTTTCGGATGCCTTCCTTGATCTGACGCAAAATCCATCCCACATCTGCACATGTTCTAGGGCAACACCGCACAAAGCAAACATGTGATAGCAAAGCATACGGAAATATGGT
>CAMJXZ010000296.1 GCA_946409855.1 uncultured Clostridia bacterium
GATCAGCTCGTACTCCCGGCTGCCCAGGCCGTGCTGGGCGGCGGCCTCCACGGTGTGGATGCCGTGGCGGGAGTTCATCCGCTCGATCAGGTCGGCCTTGCCCGGGTCGTCCGCGTTGATGACTGCGTCGTAGCAGGCCTGGTCGATGGCCACCGGGTCGGTGGAGGCGAAGATGCCCAGGTCGCCCATCTTGGGCTCGGCGGGGTGGCTGTCGCAGTCGCAGTCCACGGAGAGCCGGTTGGCGACGGAGACATAGAGCATCTTCTCCGGCCCCACGTGGCGGATGACCGCCTGGCAGGCGTCCGCCATGGACTCCAGGAAGTCGTCCTGCTTGGGGGCGTGGGTGCTCCAGCACAGCTCCGTGTCGGTGGTGGTGCCGGCGGAGTGGATGTAGGCCTTGCCGGCGGAGGAGGCGATGCCGATGGCGATGTTCTTGAGCGCGCCGCCGAAGCCGCCCATCACATGGCCCTTGAAGTGGGAGAGGATCAGCACGCTGTCGTATTGGTTCAGGTGCTCGCCGACGATGTCCTTGTCCAGATGGAAGCCGTCCTTCACCGGGATTTCGATCTCGCCGGACTCGTCCATGATGTCCACCGGGGCGATGGCCTTGAAGCCGCGCTCCTCGATGGCCCGCCAGTGATTCTGCACGTCCTGCCGGGAGCCGCCGTAGGCGGTGCAGCACTCGATGATGGTGCCGTTCAGCGACTGGACCAGCGGGCCAATCAGCGCCGGGCGCAGGTAGTTGCTCTTCGCGCTCTCGCCTGTGGAGATCTTGACCCCCACCTTTCCGTGAAGCGGCCGGCCCAGGGCCTGATAGATGGCGATCAGTTTTTCCGGGGTGATGTCTCTGGTAAAGTACACTTTGCTCGCTGCCATGGTCTTTTCTCCTTTCATGATCCGTTGGGAACGGTGTTGGAAGTCCGGGTTTTCAGGTGTTCTTTTTTTGATGATGCTGCACCGCCAGCGCCGTTACGGCCGCGGCCAGGAACACGCCGAACAGGGCGCCGGCGCTGTCGATCAGTACATCCTGCATCTGTCCGCCCCGCCCCTCCACAAACAGCTGGTGGATTTCGTCGGAGGCGGCGTACAGGGTCGCGGTCCCCCAGGCCAGCAGGCCGGGAAAGCGGATGCGCCGGAAGGTCCACAGGAACTGACGGAACGCGGCGGCTAAAAGGGTGTATTCCGTGAAGTGCGCCGCTTTCCGGACAATCAGCTGCATGACATTCAGCGCGCTGGTCTGGCCCGCTTTGCTCAGGGTCAGGTACCGCGGATAAATCTGCTTTAGCAGCCAGCCCGCGACGACGCCGGACGTACGGGCGGAGGAATCCGCGTTCTGCGATGAGAACAGGTAGATGGCCCCCATCAGCAGCAGGGTCAGCACCCCAAAGACGATCCGGATCGTGAGCCGGACATTCCGATTGTTCATACATCCTCCAAAGCCGCTCCGGCCAGCGCGGCGGCCAGCCAGCCGGCCGCCGGTTCATCGGGGATTTCCCACAGCCGGACCGTGCAGAAAACGGTTTTCCCTTTCCGCCAGATCAATCCCAGGCGTTCCATCCGCGCCCAGTGATCGATCATTTCCACGGTCAGCGTTTCCTTATGGGAGACCGGCTCTGCGTGGGCGTGCCGGAGCAGCGGGTACCAGGGCGGGGTGGTGTATTCCTCCGTCGGGAAACGGCGCAGCAGGGAGCTCTCCGGGTCGATCAGCAGGCCCATCGTGCCGGTTGGCACCGGTTTGCCCATGTGCTCGGAGATGCTCCTGAACATGGGGTAGCACCAGAAATCCCCGCAGTATTCGGCCGGCAGCTTTCCTTCCGGCGCGGGCACCGCGATCGCGGGCCCCTGTTCTTCGCCGGGATCCCGGACAAAGGGCACAAACCCCTCGGGCACGCGGATGCCCGCCCGGGTGATTTCGGCCTCCGCCGGGGGGAACACCCACAGCGGGTAGCTGTTTTCCGTGCCGTCCGGCAGGCGGAAGCGGGCGGTCAGCTTTTCGGGCGTGCCGGTCCGGACCGGGGCAAAGGCGGATGCCTCCGCTTCCCGCACCCGGCCGGATCCCTGGGCGAAGGAGAGGGTCCGGCTGTCCGCGATCTGTCCGTTCCGGAGCAGTTCACAGCATACGGATTCATCCGGCGCGGCGCCGTCCGTATCCGACAGGACGGCCCGGAAGGGGATTTCTTCCCCCGCCCGGAAGACGAAGGAAGAAAAGCGCGCCAGCACTACCCGGGGGCCGCAGAAGCGCCGCCAGTCCGCGGGGGAAATGAGGCCCTTGTACCGCATCAGCCCGTCCAGCATCCCGACCAGGGCGGTGCCCTGGCCCATGTAATCCATCAGGTCCAGCAGCTGAAAGCCGCAGAGCTCCCGGCTTTTCAGCGCCGCTTCGATTTCCATGCGGTAGCAGTCCGCCGCCAGGCGGCCGGACGCGCGGCGGTACCGCCCGGCCAGGTGCAGCAGGCCTTTTTCCGTCATCCGGTCCCGGATGAGGGAAAGGTTCCGGGGCGACAATACCCCGGTATAGGCGGGAATTTCCGAAAAATCCGGGTAGACCTCGTACTGCCCGACCTCGTGGGTGATGACCGGGATATCCGGGACATACGCGTCTCCCGTTCCGGCGTCCACCAGCACCGCTTCCGTCCCCCGCTGGATTTGCAGGGGGCCCGACGCTTTGGTTTCCCGGCCGGCCCCGTTCAGGATCAGGTCGTCGTAGTCCCAGGCACTGCCGGGCATTTCCGTCTGGATATGGCCCAGCGGGGCGTCGCAGGCGGCGTAGGACCCCCTCAGCAGCCGGCTTTCGCCCAGGCGGACCCCGACGAACAGGTCTTCCTCCGGCTGCTTTTCCACGGCGAACTGGAAGTTGTTAGCCCCGGCGGAATAGAGCCTGCCGGGATCGAAGGCCCGGAACAGGCGGATGTTTTCATCCAGACGCTGCCGGCTGCCCCACAGCTCGTTGCCCAGGCTCAGGCACAAAAACGAGGGATGGGCGCCGAAGGCCGCCAGGATGCGCAGGCCCTCTTCCCGCAGGTATTTTTGCTCCCTGCCGCCGTCCGGCTCCTGCCCTTTTTCCGGCACCGTGCCCCAGAAGGGGAGCTCCGGGCTCAGGTACATGCCCATTTCGTCCGCCGCCTCAAAAGCGGCCCGCGGCGGGCAGCAGGTGTGAAAGCGGATGTGGTTGAGCCCGTATTCCTTCGCCTTTCCCAGCGCTTCCCGCCAGGAGGCTTTGTCCCACGGCGCGCAGCCCGTCAGCGGGAACTGCAGGCCGTCGTGCCTGCCCCGGAGAAATACGTCCCGCCCGTTGACCCGCAGGGACCGGCCCGCCCGGGACAGCACGCGCAGCCCCGTCCGGAAGGCGGTCTGATCCTCCCCGGCGCGCAGCAGGATCCGGACCAGGTTCGGATGCCGGTCGTCCCACCGGGGGATATCGTCCGTCAGCGGGATGCGGAAGGTGACAGAATCGCCGGTGAGGACGCCCGGATATTCCTCCGTCCATCCTTCGATCCGCGCGGTGAACGGCACCCCGGTATCCCCGTATACGCGGCAGGATACCGTCAGCAGCCTGTCTTCCGTCCGCACCCGGGGCTGCACCGTCAGCGTCCGGCCCGCCGTCAGGCTGATTTCCCCGGTGATCCCGTTCCAGTTGGTCTGGGTGTCCGGCGACGTCATATGCCCGCCTGGCGTGGGGTAACCGGTATTGTCCACCGATATGGTCAGGGTATGCCGGCCGTCTTCCATGGGGGGCAGCACAAACAGGTGCGGGGCGCAGAGGCTGTCCCCGCCGCCGGCTTCCTGTCCATCCAAAAAGACCCGGGTGATCCTCGTCCTTTCCAGGGTCAGGAGCACCGTTTTGCCCCGCGCGCCGGCCAGAGTAAAATCCCGTTTGAGCCACAGCCTGCCCGAAAAGGGAAAGCGCTCCGTCAGATATCCGGCGCAGGAATCCGTATTTTCTTTTCCCAGGCCGCTCAACGCCGTGGTGCCGGGCAGCCGGATCCGCGTATCAAAACCGGCAGGCAGGGGCGCGCCCGCTTCCCGCAGGCTGGCCAGCCATTCGCCGGACAGGTCTGTTTTCATC
>CAMJXZ010000297.1 GCA_946409855.1 uncultured Clostridia bacterium
CATTCAAGATATTTTTGAAAACTTGAAGTCCATCAGCAGAGAAAACAAGCCCCTGATCATCATCCTCAGCACGATCATCATGATCGTGCTGACCGTGCTGGCCATTCTGACCCTGATCCCCTTTGTGTGGATGATTTCCTCCTCCCTCAAGCTCGACCGGGAGGTGTTCGCCTTCCCGATGCGCTGGATCCCGGAAACCTTCCACTGGGAAAACTATGCCCTGATCTGGCAGAAAGTGCCGCTGCTGACCTACTTTCAGAACACGGCTTTTGTCGCCATCGTGGTGACGGTCCTGCAGACGCTGACCTCCTCCTTCGCCGCCTACGCCTTCGCCAAGCTCAATTTCCGGGGGCGGGACACGCTGTTCCTGTGCTACATCGCCACCATCGCCGTGCCGTGGCAGGCGTACATGCTGCCCCAGTTCATCCTGATGCGCTCCATCGGCCTGTACGATACCCTCTGGGCCATGGTGGTGCTGCAGGCCTTTTCCGCCTTCGGCGTTTTCCTGATGCGGCAGTTCTACCGCTCCATCCCCACGGAGCTGTGCGAGGCGGCCCGGCTGGACGGCCTGACCGAATACGGCATCTGGTTCAAGATCATGCTGCCGCTGTCGAAGGCGGCCATCGCCACGCTGGTGATCTTCACCTTCGTCAACACCTGGAACGACTACATGGGCCCGATGATCTACCTGACCCGCGATTTCAACAAGACGATCCAGGTGGGCCTCAAGCGCTTCATCCAGGAAAACTCCAGCGACTATCACCTGATCATGGCGGCCTCCCTGTGCTCGCTGCTGCCGGTCTCCGTCGTGTTCCTGTGCCTGCAGCGCTACTTCATCGAAGGCATCGCCACCTCCGGCCTGAAGGGATAAGACGCCTATGTTTACGGAATACCTGAAGGCGTGCCCGCTTTCCGGGCTGCTCTGCCCGGCGGGAAGGGACCTGTATCCTGCCGCCGAAGACCGGGACGCCTGGGCGGCCATCACCCCGGAACACCGCCGGGAGATCGCGGCGCTCGCCGCGCAGTACGAAGGGATCCCTTACCCCCTGCGCACCGCGGGCGGGTTTCTGGCCTTTTCACAAAGCGGCAGCCGCCAGGCGGACGAAAAGCCGTACTTTACCCGCCGGCGCAAGCTCTGCGCCGCGGTGCTAAGCTGCTGTCTGTCCCCGGGGGCGGCGCTTCAGGACGCGGCGGACGGGGTGTGGCTGCTGTGCGAGGAGAGCAGCTGGGTGATCAGCGCCCATAACGTGAACCCCATCCCCGGCGCGCCTTCCCCCAAAGAATACCCCCTCCCGGACGTGGACCGTCCTTATGTGGACCTGTTCAGCGCCCAGACCGGGATGATCCTGTCCCTGACGGCCCATCTGCTGGGCGGGCAGCTGGACGGCGTGACCCCGATGCTCCGCCGCAGGATCGAGCGGGAGGTCCGGGTGCGGATCCTTTCCCCCTTCATGGAAACGGACGATTTCTGGTGGATGGGCGTGCGGCGGAAGGACCTCAACAACTGGACGCCCTGGATCCTGTCCAACATCATGGTGTGCGCGGCGCTGAGCCCGATGACGGACGGGGAGCTGGCCCGGCTGCTGACCCGCGCCTGCGGAATGCTGGACCGGTACCTGGACACCCTGCCGGCGGACGGCGGCTGCGACGAGGGCACCGGGTACTGGAACATGGCCGGCGGCGCGCTGATGGACTGCCTGACCCTGCTGGAAAAGCTGACCGGGGGACGGATGACGTTCTGGCAGGACGAAAAGATCCGCAGCATCCTCACCTTCCCCCTCAAAATGAACCTGGGGAACGGCTGGTTCGTGAACTTCGCGGACTGCGACGCCCGCCCCTTCCTGAGCGGCGATCGGCTGGAAACCGCCGGCCGCCGGCTCATGGATCCTTCGCTGCGGGCCCTGGGCACCGCGTACCGGGGGACGCTGGCTGACCAGCTGAACGACGTGCCCCACTTTACCCGGGTGCTGGACCTGCTGTTCAGCCGGCCGGAAGAGACGCCCGCGGAACCGGCCGGGGCGGCGGGGGACGTTTACCTGCCGGACCTGCAGGTGCGGGTGCTGAAAAAAGGGCCCTTTGTCCTGGCCTGCAAGGGCGGACACAACGGGGAAAGCCACAACCACAACGACGTGGGTTCCCTGATCCTGACGGTGAACGGGGAACCGGCCGTCGTGGACGCCGGCAACATGGTGTACACCGCCAAGACCTTTTCGCTCGAGCGGTACACCCTGTGGAACGTGCGGGCCGCTTACCACAACCTGCCGCTCATCGGCGAAATGGAGCAGCGGGAGGGGCGGGCGCACGCCGCCCGGCAGGTGCATTGCACCGGGGACGGCCTGTCCCTGAGCCTGGCGGATACCTACGGCGCGGAAGCCGGGATAGAGACCCTGGACCGGGCATTTGTCCTGACGGAGGAACGGCTCACGGTGACGGACACGATCCTGCTCAAGGATCCTTTGCCGGTCACCTGGGTGTGGATGCTCCGGCAAAAGCCCTCGTGGACGGACGGAACGGTCACCGCGGGGCAGCTGCGGATCCGCTGCGCAAAGGACCTTTCCTTCCGGGCGGAGGAAATCCCCGTCACGGACGAGCGGATGAAGCGGAACTGGCCCGGGAGCCTGTGGCGCGTGACCCTCCGCAGCCGGCCGGAAACGCGTTTCCGGGAGACGTTTGAGTTTCAGCTGAAGGAATGAACGGGAATACGACAGAGGAGGTACAAAGCCTTGCCGGAACGTTATGAAGAAGTCCTGGACCGCGTGGCGGCCAAATTCCGCAGAACCGCGGAGCAGGCGGCCCGGGCAGGCATCATTCCCTATCAGAGCCGGGACGGGAAATGGCTGACCAGTCCCTACGACGGGAACGGCTGGTGGACGGGCGGCTTCTGGCCGGGGCTCATGTGGCTGCTTTGGTACCGGACGGGGGACGACTTTTTCCGGGACGAAGCCCGGCGGACGGGGGAACTGCTGGCGGAGGAATTCCGCCGTTTCCGCAGCCTCAGCCATGACGTGGGCTTCATGTACCTTCTGTCCTGCGGGGCGGACGCCAAGCTGACCGGCAGCGGGCAGGCGCGGACGGATACGCTCCACGCGGCGTCCCTGCTGATGGGGCGCTTCAACCCCGCCGGCTTCATCCGGGCCTGGAACGAGCCGGACCGGGTCGGCTACGCCATCATCGACTGCATGATGAACCTGCCGCTTCTGTACCGGGCTTCCCGGGATACCGGGGATCCACGCTTCCGCCAGGTGGCGAAGATCCACGCGGACACGACCCTGCGGGTGTTCCTCCGGGAAGACGGCTCCGTCAGCCACATCGTTGAGTTCGATCCGCAAACCGGCCGCCGGGTCCGGGAGCATCCCGGCCAGGGCTGCTTCCTGGGCAGCCAGTGGAGCCGGGGGCAGGCCTGGGGCCTGTACGGCTTCGCCCTGGCGTACCGGCACCTTGAGGACGAAAGGTATCTGGAAGCGTCCGAAAAGATCGCGCGGAATTTCATCGCCCACATCCGGCCCGACGGCCTGACGGACAGCGATTTCTGTCAGCCCGCGGGCGAGGAGCGGATCGACAACCTGGCCGGCGCCATCGCGGCCTGCGGCCTGATGGAACTGGGCCGGCTGACCGGGAAAAAGGAGTATCAGGATAACGCCGTCCGGCTGACGGAGGGGCTGCTTGCCCGCTGCGCGGACTTCGGGGACAGCCGCTGCGGTATCCTGACCCACTGCACCGCCAGCTACCACGACGACGGCGCGGGCCGGCACACCAACATCATCTACGGCGATTATTTCCTGACGGAAGCCCTGCTGCGCCTCTGCGGCCGGGACCCGGAACTGTGGAGCTGATTCCCGGCGGATCTCTGCGTCATGCGCGTCCGCGGGCGTATCCGCGCCGTCTCTGTGTCCCTTCCGGGGCCGGCAGGCCAAAAGCCTTTCCCATGTGGGGCTGAATGCCCGTAAATTACGCTTGAGGCATCATTTGAGTGAAAAACGGGCCGGCAGCACCAAAAGCCTTCCCCAATGGGGGTTGTGAGGGCCCGGAAAACTGTCCGGTGGACAGTTTTCACCGAACAAC